>NZ_JBNPLS010000007.1:0-121128 GCF_050313595.1 Desulfovibrio sp. SGI.169
AACCTTTCCAGATGCCCATGCGGCTGTTGCCCATGAGGCCCACAACGGCTGTCAGAGAAAAGAGCACGAGAGCCGCGGTTTCGGCGGGGCCGATGCGCACGGCTACGCGGGCCAGGGGCGGCGCGGTGAAAATCAGAAGAATATTGCTGATGGTTCCTCCAATGACAGAAGCCCACAGGGTCAGCTCCAGAGCCCGCTTCTGTTCGCCCCGCCGGTTCATGGGGTAGGCGTCAAGCACTGTGGCGGCGGCCTCGGGCGTGCCGGGAATGTTAAAAAGGGTGGCGGTAATGGAGCCCGCGTAGCAGCCGCCTTTGTAACAGCCCATCATGGCCGCGATGGCAAACAGGGGGGACATGGTGAAGGTAAAGGGCAAAAGCAGGGCCATGCCCGTTACGCCCATAAGGCCGGGAATGGAGCCGCAGATCACTCCCACGGCATAGCCCAGCAGACAGCCGAGAATGTTGGACAGGGTAATGGCATGAGCGGCCCCCGCCAAAAGGTGGGAAAATATGTCCAGCATTGCGTTACCTCACTAACAGGGGCGAAAGCCAGATTTCAATGCCGCCTTGCGGAAGGGCCGCGCCAAGCATGGTAAAAAGCGCGTACAGGACAAAAGGGCTGACCAGGGCCAGCAGAGCAAGCTTCCGTACGCTTTTTTCTCCATAAAGCCAGCCGCACAATGCCAGGAAGAAGGCCGTGGGAAGAATGAAGCCAAGATGTTTCATGGCGTCGGCCCACAGCCAGATGCCGCCCAGCAGACAAAGTATCCTGCCCAAATCCGCAAGGCCGGGTTCCCAGAACAGAGGCGCGTCGTTCCGCCCGCGAGATCGCCATATCTCCCATGCATAGCAGGGCAGCAGGATAACCAGAGCGGTGTTCAGAAGATAGGGGTAGAAGGTTTCGGAACCTTCCGCCAGCACCTGGCCGGGGATGAGCAGCCAGTGGTTGGCCGCCGCAAGAAAGAGCAGAAACGCAAACCCCATGTAATCTTTCCGGATGCGCATGGAGCCTCCCTGGAGGAAAACCCGGCGGCACAAGCCGCCGGGCCGTTTCAATGTCGGATGCTCTAGTTTTCGCGCTTGAGGCCGACTTCCTTCAGCACCTTGCCCCAGATGAGCCGATAGTCTTCACAAAGACGCTTGTAGTCCGCGCCGTTGCGAAAGACGATCTTGGCATGCAGGGTGTCAGCAGCGCGCTGGCGGACGTCCGGCTGTTCCACGGCAAAACGGATGGCGTCTTCCATGCGCTTGCGGATATCCTCCGGCGTTCCGGATGGGAAGACCGCGCCCATGCAGGAATACTGGCTGAAGTTGTAGCCCAGCTCCTTGAGCGTGGGCGTGTCCGGCAGCATGGAAACGCGAAAATCGCTGAATACGGCCAGAGGGCGCACAAGCCCCGCCTGATAGGGAGAGACCGAAGCCGTTACCGACGTGTTTACAGCTTCGCAATGCCCGCCCGCCACAGCTGAAATGGCCTTGGGGTTGCCCTCAAAAGGCACGTTGGTCATGTGCGCCTTCTCATGCGCGGCCAGCCATGCCATTCCCAGGTGGTTGGTTGTGCCCTGTCCCGGCGTGCCGTAACGAATGGCCTGCGGGTCTTTTCTGGCGGCGTCCAGCAGTTCGCGCAGCGTTGTATATGGCGACTTGGAACTTACATACAGTATGTATTCGTACTGCAGGGGCGTAGCCACATAGACCAGCCTGGTCTCATCATAGGTAAGCTTGCGCATCTGAGGCAGAATGGAGAGAGTGGGCAGATTGGCCCAGGACATGGTGTAGCCGTCAGGCTCGGCCCGGCTCAGAGCCGCGATGGCCACAGCCCCGCCGGAACCGGGCTTGTTGACCAGTACCAGCGGCTGGCCCAGGAATTTTTCCATATGCGGGGTGATCAGGCGCACAAACAGGTCTGAGCTGTCGCCCGCGCCCAGAGGAATATAGACAGTAATGGGGCGCTGGGGCCAGTTGGCGGCGGCTTGCGCCATGCCGCCCAAAGCCAGCACGAGGCAAACAATCAGCGGGATGAAGCATGCCCGCAGAGGGGAGGCTGCGTTGCGCGCGGTACAGCCTGAATCGCTGGGGTATGTGCAATGATTTCGCATCGTAACTCTCCTTTTTGTTTTTCCAAAGCGCGTACGGCCTGCCCTGCCATAGTCGTTTGGGAAACTTTAGGCGAGAATATAAATTATGCTTGTGTTGCCCTCCTTGGTTATAATAAATATTATATTTATATTATTCTATATATTTTCTTCTCTCCAGTAATGCAATAACTGATTCTGTATTCAAATTGTATCTCATTCATTGTGTATGATAGGGCTTCTATTTTCAGCAGTGGAGTATTTTCATTTATATCAAGAATGTTTGCTTTGTTACTGTCAGCTAAAATGGAAGAAAATAATTCTTCAGTTTTGACAATTTGCGTCTTGTAATCTTCTTCAAGAACAATGTAGAGCGGCACGTTTTCCAGTCGTTTGCGACAGATCATGTCCAGACCGGCAAAACGTGAAACCGGCAAATAGGAATATGAAAGAACGCATTTGCGCTCTTCTTCATGAAAAACGCGTACAATTTCAAAAAGTTCTTCTTCAGCTTCCAGGCCCAGCGCCTTGTTTGCGGCCGGCATGCCCTTGATGCGGTTGACCCTCAGCAGTTTGACGGCATTGGGTGATTCTTTTTCATGAAAATCTTTCAACAGCAGATAGTAGCGGCGATGCTGCCGGGTGAATGACGCGCCGGAAACATAGGTGCCGCTGCCCTGACGACGGTACAGCCAGCCTTGATGCACCAGTTCCAGCATGGCGCGTTTGATGGTGCCGACGCTCATGCCGCAAATTTCGGCCAGTTTGCGTTCGGGCGGCAGCAGGCTGCCTTCTTTCCAAATTCCTTGTTGCACTCCGGCCAGAATGGCCATCTGCACTTTTTTATAGGAAGGCAGGTACTCCGCGTTGGAGATGGCGGCGCTTTGCTCCTGGAAAAATCGGGTCAAATTTTCCATGTGCTCTCCTTGGTATTGGTATATACATTTATATCAATATTCGTCAACGGGCTTGCGACGCATCTGCGTGAGCCGCCAAAGCCGTCGAGAACAAGCTATTTCAGAAAATTTCCTCTGTCTGCAAGAAAAATTTCATTTTCCCATTATTTTTTCTTGATAAAATTGATATAAACATTTATATCAATTCTTACGAGGCCTGCCCTTTCTTTCATCCTCAGCCAGTGTCGTGCCCGTGAGCCGCCCGCTGCCGGGCGCCGGGCCGATACGATTAGCGGGAGTTTGCATGAAACATGATTCCCCGTTTGTGTAGCGGATACTCACATGACTGAAAGATTTTGGAACCGGCGTACTCGTTGCCGTCGCCATTTTGTCAGTCTTATGGGATGCGTTGTTTTTTCTAACCGCTATTTTGGGAGGATGTCTGCATAAGCAAGTTGCATGCTGGATATTCTCTGGATGCATATTGCTGTATGCAAACAAAAGCGTCTGCCGGTCGAAGGGGATAAACATCTGATTCAAGGCGCTTGTTGCAACGGAACAGTTGCCCATAAATGCGAAACATTACCGCGCTGATAGGGCAGCGGGCAAAAGCAAAGGAGCTTCGATGAAACGCGACTATCCTGTTATAGATACCGACATTCTTATCGTGGGAGGCGGCAGCGCGGGAGCCATGTCAGCCATCCGGGCAAAAACCCTGTATCCAGACCAGGACGTTCTGATTCTGGAAAAAGGCGACATCAAGTATTCCGGCTGCATCGCCAGGGGTATGGACGCCCTGAATATCGTCGCCATTCCAGGCATCAGTTCGCCGGAAGAATATGTGGAAGGAAATGGTTTGGCTTGTGACGGCGTCATGGACGAGCCAGTCAACTACCGGATGGCTGAGCGCAGTTACGATGTCATGCAGCGTTTGGTTGACTGGGGGGTCTGCTTCCCGAAATACGACGGCGAATACGAGGTTCTGCAGGTACACCCCAAAGGCCGCTTCTGCGTCACAATGAAAGAGCCGGAACTCAAGACAATGCTGGCCGAAAAGGCGCAAAAACTTGGAGCAAAAGTGCTGAACCGGACCATGGCCGTGCAGTTGCTCAAGCATGACGGAGAGGTCTGCGGAGCCGTGGCCCTCAACGTGCGCACTGGCGCTCCCCTCGTAATTCGGGCCAAAAGCGTCATTCTTTCCGCCGGGGGCACGGCCCGCTTCGGCCTGCCGGACAACGGGCATCTCTACGGCGTCTACGATTTTCCAGGCAACACCGGCGACGGCTATATGCTCGCCTACCGCGCTGGAGCGGAGATGAGCGGTTTCGAGTACACGCTTGTCTACTATATCACTAAAGACATCAACGCGCCGCTGCTGTACATCACCCTTACCCGCGGAGCGCATCTGCTTAACGCCTTTAACGAGCGCCGCGACAAAGATCACCCGTCGATCAAATCCATGTTCGCGGAACATCTTGAAAACCAGGGCCCGTTGCGTATCAAACTTAATCATCTTCCTGAAGAAAAAATCAAGGAAATCGAAGACCTTCTTTTCACCACGGAACGTCCCGCCTGCCAGCGTTTTCACGAAGGGCGCAATAATGATTTCCGCACCGGCGAAATCGAACTCTGGCCCACCGAGGTCTTTCTCTGCGGCGGGCACGGCCTAACCGGCGTGCGAATCAACGAGGAAGGGGAAACCAACGTGCCCGGTCTTTACGCGGCCGGAGACACCTCGCTGTGCGCGCGAGGCCACCTTTCCGGAGCCTTTGTCTACGGCGAGATCTGCGCGGAGAACGCCGGAAAGCGCGCTGCCGCATTGCCGCATGTTCCCGTGGACGAGAGCGCTGTAAACGCGGTTCTTGATAAAATTGATCGCCGTCTGGCCCAGAGCGGCAACGAGATTGATGTGGACGAATTTGAGTACAAGGTTCGCCGGATCATCGGCGACTACTTGAAGCCCCCCAAAAACGCCTACAAGCTGGATCGGGCCATCTGGTGGATGCGGCGTTTCCGCAAGGAACTGGACACGCTGGTGCGCATTGAAGACGCTCATGATCTGTTCAAGACCTTTGAGTTGGAAAATATTATCGAATGCGGCTACCTGAGCGCGATTGCCTCCAAGGAGCGCAAGGAAACGCGTTGGTACCCGTGGCATTACAGAACGGATTTCCCTGAAAAGAACGACGCCGAGTGGAAAAAGCACATTGTGCTGACCAAAGGGGATGGGCCGGACGACGTATGTATTACACACAAGGACGTAATTACGATGACGAAAGGGGGTGAGAACTGATGGCCGGCTATCTTGGAGCGCTTTCAGACAACATTCGGGTAAACGCGGATAAATGTATTTTTTGCGGCAAGTGCGTTGATACCTGTGTTCTGGACAACCTGCGTCTCAAACTCGCCCCCTGCCGCCAGGCCTGCCCCATGGAAGTTAACGTGCAGGGCTATGTGCGGCTCATACTGCGCGGCGAGGAAGACAAGGCACGCGAACTCATCCGTGAAAAACTTCCCTTCCCCGAAATGGTGTGCCTGGTCTGCCATCATCCCTGCGAAGCTGTCTGCGAGCGGGGCAAGACCGACGCCCCTGTCAACATCCGCGGCCTCAAGCGCTATCTCTTCGACTGCGAATCTGGCAGAAGTGTTTCCTTGCCCTCTAGGGCTCCGGACAGCGGTAAAAGCATCGCCATTGTCGGGTCGGGGCCGGCGGGTCTGGTGGCGGCCTATGATCTGGCGCGCCAGGGGCACAGCGTCGTTGTGCATGAGATGAACGGCCTTGCCGGCGGCCAGCTTGCGAAGGGCATCCCCGCCTTCCGCCTGCCCGAAGAGACGGTGCGGCGCGAACTCTCTGTCTTGCCCCATCTCGGCGTTGAGTTCGCATTTCACAGTCGCATTGGCGAAGACAAAACGCTGACCGATTTGGAACAAGAGCACGACGCAGTGATTCTCGCGGCTGGACTTGGCCAAGGCAGGCGACTTCACACGCGGGGCGAGGAGCTGGTCGGGGTTCAGAACGGAACAGATTTTCTGGCTGCCGCGCGAGCAGGGAGCGCGCCGGAACTGCCTGGCAATGTCATCGTCATCGGCGGTGGCAACGTGGCCATAGATACGGCCCTGTCCGCATTACGCCAGGGCGCGTCCAGAGTGGCAGTGGCCGCGCTGGAGCAGCCCGCAGAGCTTCCCGCCTTTGCGCAGGAAGTGCGGCAGGCTCAAGAGGAGGGCGTCGAATTTTTGTGTGGCTGGGGGCCGGTGCGCCTGAATGAAACCGCAGGACGAGTCACAGGCCTTGTCTTGAGACGCTGTTTGCGGGTTTTTGATGATCAGGGCCGCTTCGCCCCGGTTTTCGACGAAAACGTCACCCAGACGCTGAATGCGGATCATGTTCTGATATCCATCGGCCAGATGCGCGAGCCCGGGGTATTGAATGGCTCCGGCCTCAGGCTTGAAGATTTGGCCTCCGTGGACAGCCTGACAAAACAATGGGGCAGTCGCAAGCTCTTTGTGGCCGGAGACTTTCTGACGGGGCCCGGTTCCGTGATTGGGGCCATGGCTTCGGGTCGCGCTGCGGCAGAATCCGCCCATCGCCTTGTCAACGGGCAGCACCTGCGTTATGGCCGAAACTATCCGGGCCCTGTGGAGACAGACTTCAGGGTGAATACAGACCGGGGCGCGGACGTTCCTCGGCAGGAGTCGCCAAACCATGTCTGCGAGGGAAAAGGCGACTACGCGGTGGTGGAGGGCAGCCTCAAACCCGAACAGGCGAGAATGGAAGCGGGCCGCTGTCGATCCTGCGGTTCAGTCTACGGCAAATACAGAAGTTGCTGCTTCTGTCTTCCCTGCGAAGTGGAATGTCCCGAACAGGCATTGCGTGTGGAAATTCCCTACCTTTTGCGCTGACCTCTCACATTTTCCGCGCCGGAATCGACTGGTTCCGGCGCGGTTCCATCTTTATGACGGGAGGGGGCGAATGACACGTCCTATGGCCTAGCCTCCTGTCTTTTCACCCGGGGCATTGGGCGCATCTGGCGTGTCAGCCGTAAGCTCGACTATGGTATGGCGGGAGTCAACGAAGTGGCCCTGGCGACAGGAGAAGCGCCTTTCGGCGGCGTCAAGGAAAGCGGCCCCGGACGCGAGGGAGGGGCCTACGGCCTCGAAGAATACACGGAGACAAAATACGTCTTACTCGTCGGAGGACTTGAAGACGTCTGAGCATATTCCGCATTATTTGCATCGCTCCGAGAGCAAAATCTCGGAGCGATGCTCATCAGTGAACGGACGCATGGTTCGCGGCATACCGACATTTTGTTTAATACAATGCGCCGCCCTGCCCGTATTCTTCATAAAAGGCTTTTTCCGCCTGAGAATCTCCGATGATGTACATTTCTTCCCCTTCCGCAAAAACATGGCTGGGGTCGGGGTTGATGTGCATGACGCCCTCGCGGTCGCGCAGGGCCACGACGCTGCAATGGGTTCGGCTGCGGATGCCGCTGCCCATGAGCGGCTTGCCGGCAAGACTTTTGCCCACGGCGCTGCGGAAAATGTTCAGCCCCTCGTTGATCATCAGCACCTTGCCGGGCGCCAGCAGGTTGATGATGCTGTTGGTGACCATGGAGGCCAGGGAGAGCACCAGGTCGGCACCGGCCGCATGCAGAATGCCCACATTGCGGTCGAGTGTGGCGCGGCTGATGATCTGGATGTCTTCGCGCAGACGACGGCAGTAGAGGGTCAGGTAGATGTTGGTGTCGTCGTCATGGGTGGTGATGAGCACCGAAGGGGCCGTGCGGATGCCCGCTTTTTCCAGCACATCCAGGTCGGCGGCGTCGCCCGCGATCAGGTGTTCTTTCGGCACGCGGGGTTTGGGATTTTTGTCCACAATGCTGTAAACGCGACCGCTGGCGTGCAGTTGCCGGGCCGCCGCCAGGCCCACACGTCCGCAGCCCAGAATGACCACCGGAGCCTCGTTGCAGGTCTTTGCGGCGGGGTCGCACGGGCCCAGCAGATGGTTGACGGCGTCAATCTGGCGACAGTCGCCGGCGATGACCATGACCGTGGTATCCGTAAAAACGGTGTCCGGCGCGGGAAGCAGGAATTTGCCGCGTTCCCACAGGCCCACCACATTGGCGCCGGTGGCGTTGCGCAGACCGCTTTCGCGAAGCGATTTGCCCACCAGCGGCGTGCGCATGACCGGGGCCTCGGCCACCACCAGCTCATTGTAGCGGCTGATCACACTGGAGCGTGCCTGCGCGTTGAGCACGCGCCGGGCCAGGGCTTCGCCCAGCAGTTTGTGAAACTGGAAAACATTTGAGGCGCCCGCCAGTTGCAGAATGTCGATGGCGTCTTCGCTCTGGGCCGCCGCCACAATGGGCACCCCGGCGTCCACCTCGCGGGCGGTGAAAACAATGTTGGTATTGCGCACGTCACTGTCCAGAGCCACCAGCATCGCGGCTTCGGGCAGGCGCAGGTTGCGGTATACCTCGCTTGAATCGTGTTCGCCCACCACAGCTTCGTAACCCTGATCCAGCATTTCCAGAGCGGTCTGGCTGTCGTGGCAGAGCAGCACGCAACGCGCGCCGTAGTTTTTCAGATCATCCACCAGGTTGAGGGCAATGGGACTGGTGCCGGCCACAATGACATGCCCCCTGGCGTCCACCGGGATGGAACGGGGCGTGTGTCCTTTTTTCTGCGCCTCCAGCCAGGGGGCGTAAAAAAACTGGATGAAAGTGAAGGGCAGCATGATCAGCAGCAAGAGCACCCCTGACATGAGCACCACGATGGAGAAAATTCTCCCCAGATCCGAGGTGAAGGTAATATCGCCGAAGCCCAGGGTGGACATGACCGTCAGCGTCCAGTACACGCCGGTCACCCAGGAAAAGCTGCGGTTTTCATGCTGCATGATGTAGTGAAAAAGAATGCTGTAGATGATGATAAGAGCCAGCAGCATGGCGAAAAAGCGCAGCAGGAATCCCATGTTGCGGCGTACGCCGCGCTGTTGCATGAACATGGTGATCTGTGACGAAAGAAATTTCATGGCGTCTGGTGAGGCTGAAGGTGAAAGACAGCAGAGCGAAACGCTTTTGAAAACGCATTCGCTCTGGGAGATCGCGAGAGCGGACGCCCGCGCCGCGCGCAAGCGGAAGAAGCGCGTTTCTCCGCGAGGCGAGGTCGGCGCATGGCGTAGTGGCTCAGGCTTGATCTGACAAATTTTTCCGTTTTGAGGTTTCTGCCTGTCCGCCTGGTTAAGCTGTCCGACCTTTTGGTTCCAGAGTTTTTTCCATCAGGCGGGGTTTGCATGGGCGTCCTGCCGCGGCGCATTTTACCTTGATGGGTTCGCTCGGTATTGTAATGCTCCAGCCCGATATCCAAGTCGCTCTGAAGCTCCTTCAGAGAGTGGTATAATTTGCGCCGGAACGCAACCTGGCAAAATTCAGGCGGAATGGTCTTGCGGAAACTTCGCGGATGCCGTTGGATTGCGGATGACGCGCCCTGATTCCGGCATGTTCGATGTCGTTCACACCAAGGTAAAGCTGGCAGTCATGCGTTTCCAGTTTGTCGCGGTATGCCGTGCCCCGATCCGTCAGGATACGGATAATTTCCATTCGCTGTGACGCAAAAAAAAGGCAAAACCCGGTCGTTCAGAAGGTCGGCTCCGGTGATGGGTGTTCCGGTGGGATAGAATTTGACTGTCGCCCATTTGGAATAGGTATCCGCAAAGGTTTGCTGATACCCTGAGCGCGACACATGAAAGGTGTTCTGACTGCCGGGATAGCCGGGATGATGGCTTTCAAGCTCTCCCGACGCCTCATCATCCCGTTTCTTGCACTCCAGAGCCTGTACTCGCGCTTCGGTCAGCGCCAGAGCTTGTTCAGCGGATATTTTTTCCAGGGCTGTCAGGCGCTGTCTCATGGAAGCAAGGTCATGGCGCAACCAGATGGAACGGAGCGATTTTTCAGATTCGTCTTTCCGCGGCTGAGCTCAAACGGGGCTTCAAGCCCGCCCGCGTCACGAGCGGCCTGATAGCGGTAAAAAGTATTCCCGGAAAAGCCATCAGGGTGAACCCCGCGTAATCAGCCAGGGAAAGGACGGGGGCCGCGTCCTTATGCCGGGGCGCGATTCAGATTGCCCTGACCATCATCCAGGGGGATGGCTCTTTTCTCGTTGCAGACGATCAGCACGCGCGGGCTGCTTTCAACGGGAAACGGGTATTCGATGACCTCCACACTGGCAAAGTGCCTCTCAAGCTGCTTGGCAAAAATCTCCAGCGAGTAGTCCCGCGGCAGTTCCACCGGCTTGTCCTTGCCCAGCATGCCGTGCGGCATGAATTCTGTAATCAGGTGGCGGGTTGTATAAGAGGCCAGGCATGACGCTATCAGTCGAAACGGCATTTTTTCTGTAAAAAAGAGATGGTGGGTGAGAGCGAGGGCTATGGCGGTATCCCCGGGCTGTTTAAAGGGGGTCAGCGAAACCCCTTGCTGCAAGAGCGTGATGGGCAGTGCCTCGCGCTGCAAGGTGAACCAGTTTTTTGCCATTGCAACATCGTCCGGCTCAATGGACAGGACTTCGCGCGCCCCCAATTTTGCCGCAAGTCTGGAGTATCGTCCTGCATTGGCGCCAATATCAACGAGATATTTGGGTCGAACAGCCTTGAGCATGGATGCGATAACAGCCTCTCGATTGTCTTTGCCTGGTGCTGGTTTCTTATATTCGTCTATTTCATCAGAGACATTATCGTAATACCCCCCCCAATCAGTTTTATGGTATTTGAAATCAACTAAATTTATCCGCTCCAATGTTGCGTTACAAATGTTTTGTGCGGTATAGTTACTATCAGTAACAAGTTTCAGTAAATCGAGATTATCAGTCAAAATATGAAATAGTTCGTGTGATATCCCCTGATTCAATCCAAGCCGGGCGACAGGTTCAAGATACGGAGACTTTTCCCTGATAAGAATAGGATATATGAAATACTTGATGAACTGGATAAAGGAAGACCTGAATATATCTTCATTATATGGAACGATAGAGCCAATATCGCACCATAAAGGTTTGTTATTTTCTTGAAAAATAATATTATGCGTATGTCCGTCAAATAAAGTAAGATTATGTGTTAGCAAATACAAAAATATATTGAGCACAAGCCGAGCGCTTTGTCTCACTGATTCAAAAGGTTGTTCCTGTAAGGCGACAGAGAAGAAGTTTGTTTTCTGATGATAAACGCTTGCATAGTCGCCAATTTTAATAGATGTTTTTTGCGTTTTGGGGATAAAACCCCTCTCCGTCATACGAGATAGAAGAATATCAAATTTCTCAGAATTGTGTATGGAGGATGTGGGCAAAACAGCTTTATAGTATTGCCCCTTATAGAGAAAAGAGTGCGTGTTTGCATCAAGAAATTTATATCCTACCCATGATACATCGCCTGGTTTTATATCTATAACATGCATAATGATTACCTTATTGTGCCATAATCGCTGTTAAGCTGGTTACATGAAGGCTGAGCATGGAACTTTTTGATTTTGAAAATGTACAATCTTCGCAGTACGGTCGCTTCGGTGCGTGGCGCGCACATGCCTACGTCTGCGCGGTGCTGGCCTCCGTTTACGATTAGCAGCGTATTTTCATTTGGAAGATGCGCTGAACTGTGACTTCCAGAGTTTGATGGCTTCCCAGGGCATATTGATGATAGTGGGCTTTGAGCTTGTCAGGTGTGCGTACAATGTCTGCCAATCGCCGCGGGGCACGACTGGCAGGTTCGTGTCTCTGCTGATCTCTATGGCTCTGTTGTCAATGCCGATTATGGTTGCGCGTCGTTTATGCTGCAACGCCCGAATGCCGGCATGAAGCCGTGTTCCGACATATTCAATGTTTTCGCTACGCAAGATATCATCCAAGGCGCTCAGGCGCGGTGGCAGTATGGTCACTTCCGGGCAGAGCCTGCGGCCGTATTCATAGTCCTGCGGGCCCTGCACCCACAGGTAAATATTTTTATAAAGTTTTTTCAACAGATGCATCAATGCGTTATCCATAGCTGGATGCTGATTGTAGTTTGTAAAAGTTACTACCACAGAATCAACCTTTGCTGTGGGAATGTCTGCACAGTATTCTTGCGTTAATCGCCACATGCTTGGACAGCCTGTATTGATGACATTATTAAATCCTATGCCGCGCAGCCTGTTTGTTGTATAGTTGTCTCGCAAAGAATGTATATAGTTTTTGTTTAACACACTGTATAATATATCTTTTGTATATTCATCAGGTTCATCTTCGTATTGCCACCATCCAAGGCCACATAAAATAACATCCTTTATATGAGTTTTATTCCTCTTTGTAATACCCCATTGATTATAGTTTGCCATATGGCTGTTTAAGCTGTTTGTTCCCGCAAAAAAAGTAAAATCACTTCTTTTTATATATGAAAGCGAATGACTCTCGATGCCTTCAATGTAAGGAATCTTGATCAGAAAAGCCTCCGGGAAAATTTCGTCGAAAAAGTCCAGTACGCCTTCCGTTATAATTGAATTTCCCAGGTTGTCATTGCATATGGTTGTATCAAAATACGAAATCAGCATCTGCGCCTCACAAGATTATTGCTTTTTAAGCAACAATACTAAATTATTATATTTTTGTAAGCCACACGCCTGTTGCATCGATGTTGTGACATTCAAAATGTATGCTGCGTTCATTAAAAAATTCTGTTACAGCTTTGCGGCATCCTAGCCAATACCCATAGTCGTCTATCTGAATATAGGCATTGGGTACAAGCCTATCATAAAGATTTTCCAGAATGACCTTTGTTGAGCTGTACCAGTCTCCATCCATATGAAGAAAGGCGATCGGGCCAAATTCCTCCGCGCGCCGGGGCAGGGTCTCTTCAAAAAAACCTTTGACGGGGGTAACATGGTCACGAGTGCCCAACTGTTCGCAAAGGTTGATCAGGCTGCTCGCCGGCGCGGCGCAGGTTCCTTCGCCCCAGCCTGTTTCATGCGCGCCCTGACCGTCTCTGGAAACATCTTCCGCCGTGGACGGCGGCATGCCGCTGAAACTGTCGCAGGAAAATAAGCGCCGGGATGGATCGCGCCTTTTGATGACAGCGGAAAGAAGCCCGCTGGTGCCGCCAGCGGCCACTCCGCATTCCACGAAATTGCCCTGCGGGCCTGAGCGGCATACTTTTACGGCATTTTCATATAACGAACGCAGGCGGAGAGGCCCTACCATAGTGAACGGAGCGATGATTGAGCACAGTTCCTGAAACTCTCCATCGCCGTAAGCGGCGTCAGACGGCTTTATATCATTCAGCAGAGAAAGGGCGGCGGCATTGCCGGGGAAATAGCGCAGCTCTTCTTTCAGCGCTTCATAAGCGGCGCTGGCATTATTCATTTTAAGAAACGTCAGGGCGCGAAGATAGTCTATATTTTCCAGTGGGCTGCGCAGACTCTTGGCAAGGGCAAGCAGATGATGCGCTTTGGCGCTATCGTCTTTTTGCAGCGCCTGTGCCGCTTGCGCGCGCAACAGTCTGGCTTTTTCGCGAGATTCCTGCTCTGGTGAACCGGGAGATTGCGTATTCATGTCTCTTTACCCTTTTGCAGCTGCAAGAGCATATTATGACAGCAGTTGTTTGTAGAGTTCATGATAACGTTGCGCGTTGGTTTCAAGCGCATAGCGTTCAAGGGCTTTGGCCCGGCACAGGCGCGCCCGCACCGGGTGCGGCCTGAGAGCCCACAGCAGGCCTTCAGCCAGATCGGCGGCATCACAGGGCTTCGCAAGATAGCCTGTTTCCATGTGGTCAAGAATGGAGGGAATGCCCCCCACCCCGAATGCCACGGCCGGCGTGCCGCAGGCCAGAGATTCCAGCAGCACGTTGGGCAGATTGTCTTCAAGCGTTGGCAGCACAACCGCATCAGCAGCAGCATATGCTGCAGCCAGAGCGGACGGATGCGCAAGATGGCCCAGCGCCTTGACGGGGAAGTTCAGGTTTTTCACAGCCTCCCCGCCATTACCCAGCAGAATGAGGGTAAGATTTTGCGCTTCCTCAGCATGCTGTATTTTGTTCAGCGCCTCAAGAAGATATGCAAGACCCTTGCGCCGGTTAAGCACGTTGTCCGCACTGAAGAGCAGCGCCTTGCCTTCAAGGGGAATGCCCAGAGTTTTGCGCAGTTCCGCCTTGGGATACGGTCTGAAGACATCAAGAGGCACTCCGTTGGGAATGCAGTGCACTGGAAAACGGCCCAGCAGTGCGCTTTTGCGTGCCTCTTCAGCCAGCCAGTCGCTTGGAGCCACAATGGTGATATTCAGATTTCTATACGCATATTCTTTGCGCTTCCAGGTGCGCCAGGACAGATCATGCCTGTTGTCGGAACCCAGTTGCGGGCAACTGCCGCATTGTTTCAAAAAGCCCTCGCAACCGTCGGCATAATGGCACCCTCCGGTAAAGGGATTCATGTCATGCAGCGTCCAGACGATTTTTTTGCCGCGCAAGAAACCGCTGTCTGCCGGGATATCAAGAAAACCGGCTATCCAGTGAAAATGCAGTATATCGTTTTTTTCCAGCAACGGAACCGCATGCAGATGAGAAGCGGCCTCGCTGCTGCTGAACATTTCGCAGTCACGGGGACGATTCGGGTATGAGGCCCATAGCTGTTTCTGAAGCTCGGCGCTTTGAGTCAGCGACGCAAGGGCCGCCCCTCCCTTGCCATATGGCACAATAGCATCATGCTTTGCCGGCGGCAGCACATACACACGTTCTTTTGCCGTCGATTTATACTGCACATAGGCTACGGAAGACACCGCCACGCGTCGCAACCCTTCCTGCAGGCGCATGGCGGCGATGCCCGCGCCGCCGCGATCAGTTGTGCTGAACAAGGCTGCCCTGACCGGCAAAGGCCCGGCCTCTTGAGGTTTTTCCGCTTCAAGGTACAGCGAGTCCGGCTTACGTGCCGAACCATCAGGCAGGCAGTCGGGCTGAAAATCTCCCAGCGCCTCGGTAACGCGCCCCGTGACGCGCACATTGACAAAGCCCGCCAGGCGCAAAAGCGCAGCCAGCGACACGCTGTCATACATCCAGCAATGCCGTTCGCCTGTTTGCTGAAAGTGGGCGTCGGGCCTGGGCATGGACAGGGGAAGCTCAGGCAGATGCAGGGGGGCTGGCTGGGGATCGCGTTTGACGCCTTCCAGCTCGCCCCCCACCCTTGACCGAATAAAGGCGGCAAGGGCTTCATCAGCCTGCCGCCATGCCGGGGCCATAAGACCGCCGCTGTACTGGCGCGTCAGTTGATCCAGAAGCTCGACCTGCATCCAGCACAAGCGGTCTTCCGCCCCCGCTTCTCCGGCGCGCGCGCTGTCCAGGGCTGCGAGATAGCCGCGCAGGATGCCCTCCAAATCTGGTACAACAACGCGCAAAATACCGCCTGGCCGCAGCACGCGGAAACACTCGCGCAAAAAGGCCGGCGCCTGTTCACGGGGGAAATGTTCCAGAACATGCGATTGGTACACCGCCTCAAAGGATGCATCGGCAAAGGGAATGCCCATGAGGAGCTGATACTGGTGAACAGAACGGCGGTCGGCAGGCTCAACATCCATATTGATCCATTGGGGGGAGGTACGAAATACAGTCCCACAACCCAAATTGAGATAATATGGCGTATCTGTGTTCATAAGAATATCCTGCATCTGTCAAACATGTCAGAGAGTGACAGTAAGATTTTGCGCCACAGTAAATTTTGAGAAAAACATGCGCCGGGGGCAGTCGCTGGCGGTCGCATCAGCATCTTGTTCTTTCAGTCACGATATTGCTCGCATAGTTTATGCAAGTTCTATTCCAAAAAAGCCTTTCTGACCGTCGCCTGCATTTGTTCATACTCGCAACAGAGCTTGTGAAAGAGTCTTTTTTGTTCCGTGGCCAGACCGTTCGATTGAACGAACTGCGGATAACGACGCGCAAGAAAGCCTGTGGCTTTTTCCAGCGAAGGGCATGAAACCGAGGCTGAAACATTTCTGGCAAGCAGAAAATACTGCGCTGCAAAATAGCGCCCCGCCAGGAGCAAATGGGGGTCTTCCGTATCTGAAGATGCCGTCAGGGCGGCGGCCCTGAGCATGGCGCGGGCCGATTCTTCCAGCAGCTTGAGCGCGAAGCGCGGCGTGGTCTGCAACAGATTGCAGGCGCTGCCGATGGTTCCCGCGGCGTGTGCCAGCCAGCCGTAAAACTTGCCGGCCCGGGGGAAATCCGGCCTGCTTTCCAGCAGCATGCTGATTTTGAAACGGAGAGCGCCATCATGGGCCAGCTGGCGCGGCATCTGACTGGTCATGCTTTGCCCATGCTGCCGGTAAATGACCATGCCGGCGGTATTGCTTCTGAAGCGTTTGCCCGCGGCGGCGCAACGCAGCCAGTAATCCTGGTCTTCGCAGGCTTTAAGGCCGGGATCAAAAAAACCGGCCTCGCGCGCGGCGCGGGCGCGCAGCATAAAGGTATGCACGGGCGAGATATTGCTGTGGCACAGGTGCATATCCAGATGGGCGCATTTGAGCGGCCATAAATAATTTGCCGTGCCTTCCCGCCTCTCAAAAACCTGAAGGCTCAGACAGACGCTGGCATCCGTGTCGGGATGCGCGGCAAAATTATCCAGATGGCTGCTCAGGGTGTTGGCGGTCAGAAGGTCGTCGGCGTCAAGAAAAACCAGAAAATCTCCCCGGGCGGCGCGCATGCCGGTGTTGCGCGCCGCGGACAGCCCCTGGTTTTTCTGATGAATATAGCAAATGGACGAGCCCAGGCCACGGGCCACGGCGGGGGTGTCGTCCGTGGAGCCGTCATCCACGACAATGACTTCTACCGCCAGCCCGTCTTTTTGCTGGCGAAGGGCGCTGTGAGCGGCCTCAGACAAAAATCGCCCGTAGTTATAGCAGGGTATGATGACCGAAATGAGCGGCGATTGATTTGCCATATCCGCTCCAGATCAGCGGTATTTGGGGCAAGAGGCGAAAGAAAGACCTTCCCGGTCTTTGGCGGAGATGATCGGGCGCTGGCCGGACAGCGGCCAGTCGATGCCCAGGGCAGGCTCGTTCCAGAGCAGGCAGTGCTCATCCCCTGGCGCATAGTATGTTGTGCATTTATAAACAAATTCGGCTTCCGGGCTCAATACCAGAAAGCCATGGGCAAAACCGGGCGGCGCCCAGAGCATGTGCCGGTTTGCGTCATCCAGCAGCACGGAAAAGCTTTGACCAAATGTGGGGGAGGAGGCGCGCAGATCCACGGTCACATCATAAACCTGCCCCCGAATCACCCGCACCAGTTTGCCCTGGGGACGCTCAAGCTGATAGTGCAGGCCGCGCAGGACATTTTTGCGGGATTTGCTGTGATTGTCCTGTACAAAGACATGATGGCCGCACCGGGCCTCAAATTCATTCTGGCGAAAGGTTTCCATAAAAAAACCGCGTTCATCGCCGTGCACAGCGGGAATCATCAGCACGGGCCCATTGGGAGCCAGGGGTTTGAATTCCATACATTCTCCGGTCAGCGTGTTTGCAGCAGACGCAACAGGTATTGCCCGTAACCGGTCTTGGCAAAAAACTGTCCGGCCCGTTCCATGGTCGCGTCGTCTATCCAGCCCTGCCGCCAGGCGATTTCCTCCAGGCAGGCCACCTTGAGCCCCTGCCGCTCCTCAATGGTCTGCACATAGGCCGAGGCTTCCAGCAGGCTGGCGTGCGTGCCCGTGTCCAGCCAGGCGAAGCCGCGTCCCAGTCTTTCCACGCGCAGTTGCCCGCGTTCAAGATATGCCTGGTTGACGCTGGTGATTTCCAGCTCATTGCGCGCCGAGGGCCTGATGGCCCTGGCCACGTCCACCACGTTATGGTCGTAGAAATACAGCCCGGTGACGGCAAAGGGCGATTGCGGCTTGGCCGGCTTTTCCTCAATAGCTATGGCGTTGCCCGTTTCGTCGAAGCTTACCACGCCGAAGCGTTCGGGGTCTTTGACCATATAGCCGAAAATGGTGGCCCCCCGCCGCTGAGAGGCGGCGCGCAGCAGCTTTTCGGTAAAATGCTGACCGTGAAAGATATTGTCGCCCAGAATCAGACAGACCGGCGAAGATTCCAGAAACTGTTCGCCGATAAGAAAAGCCTGGGCAATGCCCGCCGGTTCAGGCTGCACGGCATAGCTCAGGCTCAGTCCGAAACGGGAGCCGTCGCCCAGCAGGCGCTGATACTGGGGCAGATCCAGCGGCGCGGATATGACCAGAATATCCCGAATGCCCGCCAGCATGAGCACGGACATGGGATAATAGATCATGGGCTTGTCATAGACAGGCAGGAGCTGCTTGGACACGCCCAGGGTGATGGGGTGCAGGCGCGTGCCTGTGCCGCCGGCCAGAACAATGCCTTTGTAGTTCATGCTCATTTCCTTCAGACACGCGTTCCCAGGCGCTCACAGCGGTAGCTGCCATCCAGTATTGCCCGCCACCATGCTTCGTTGTCAAGATACCAGCGCACGGTTTTGCGCAGGCCGGCGGCAAAGGTTTCCCGTGGGCGCCAGCCCAGTTCCGTGGCGATTTTGGATGCGTCTATGGCGTAGCGTCCGTCATGGCCTGGCCGGTCGCGCACAAAACGAATCAGCTCTTCATAACGGCTGACCCCTTTGGGTTTTTGGGGGGCCATTTCTTCCAGAAAGTCGCAAATGGCGCGCACCACGTCGATGTTCCGCCGTTCGCAATGGCCGCCCACAGCGTAGGTCTCGCCCACGCGTCCATGCGCCAGAACCAGCAGCAGAGCACGCACATGATCTTCCACATGAAGCCAGTCGCGAATCTGGCCGCCGTCGCCATAGACGGGCAGTTCCCGCCCGGCCAGGGCGTTGAGAATGGTCAGGGGAATGAGTTTTTCCGGGAATTGGCGCGGGCCGTAATTGTTGGAGCAATTGGTCACCAGGGCGGGCAGGCCGTATGTGCGTTGCCAGGCCCGCACCAGATGGTCCGAAGCCGCCTTGCTGGCCGAATAGGGAGAGCTGGGCGCGTAGGGCGTTTTTTCTGTAAAGAAATCCTCGCCGCCGCTCAGGTCGCCGAACACCTCATCAGTGGAAATGTGATGGAAGCGAAAATCCCTGGCTTTGGCCGGATCCGCGGCAAGAAGGTTTTTCCAGTAACGGCGGGCTTCTTCCAGCAGGGTGAACGTGCCGCGCACATTGGTTTCAAGAAAAGCCGCCGGACTGTCGATGGAACGATCCACATGGCTTTCCGCGGCCAGGTGCATGACGGCGTCCGGTTCAAAAATTTCAAAGGCCGCGCGCATGGCCGCGGCATCCGCAATGTCGGCCCGGATGAAATGATAGCGCGGGCTGTCCGCCACATCGGCCAGGGAAGCGAGGTTGCCGGAATATGTGAGTTTATCCACATTCACCACACGCCAGGCACTGGCCGCAAGAACTTCACGAACCACGGCCGAGCCGATGAAGCCCGCGCCGCCCGTCACCAGAAGAGTGTGTGTCATCAATCCGTCCTGTGGTATAAATTGTTTGCCATTGATATGATAGCAAAATCCGTTCCGCAAGGCAAAGCGCGCGGTGCGGCTGTATGCCTTTCATGCGCGGGGCGTGGCGGCGATGCGCCGCAAAGGGTGGGAATAGCCTGCGAAGAGCCGTTGGCTCCGGCTTCCTGGGGGATGCCGCCGCTTTTTCGCGGCGGTTTTTGCATCATGGGCGAATTGAGCGGAATCGGAATTTTTGCCGGAAGAGCTTCAGGCATGGAGGGGCGGGCACGGCGGCAATGCGGTGTCCGCCTCTCCATGACGCCGCTTCAGCTCACGCGGCGTTACGACAGGCCGAGCAGGCCCGGCAGAAAGGTGGAAAGCCGGGGGAAAAGAATGATGCTGGCCAGGGCCAGCAGAGAGGCAAAAATCAGCGGCAGGGCGGCTTTGCTGATCTGCTCCATGCTCAGCCCGCTGATGTTGGCGCCCACATACAGGTTGACCGCCACGGGCGGCGTCACCTGGCCCACGGCCAGATTGACCGTCATCATGATGCCGAACCAGATGGGATCCCACTGAAAGTGGCTCATGATGGGCAGCATGAAAGGCAGAAAGACGTAATAAATGGAGATGGCGTCCAGCAGCATGCCGGCCAGCAGCAGGATGACATTGATCATCAGCAGCACAACCCACTGATTGTCCGAGAGAGAAAGCAGCGCCGCCGAGCCTTTTTCCAGCAGGCCCACGGTGGACGCCACCCAGGAATAGAGCCCCGCGCAGGTCACCACGATCATCACCACGGCCGTGGCGCGCATGCTGGCGGAGAAAATCTCAAACAGCATGCTGATGCTGTTGATGGTTTTGTAAATGAACACCCCCACGAAAAGTCCGTAGAACACGGCCACGGCCGCGGCCTCTGTGGGGGTGAACACGCCGCCGTAAATGCCGCCGAGAATGACCACCGGGGTCATTATGCCCCAGAAAGCCTCGCGAAAGGCCTTGCCCACGGGCTGGCCTCGCTTTGCGCCGTGATAGCCCCTTTTGCGCGAAATGATCAGCACCGCCCCCATGATGAACAGGGCCACGATGACGCCGGGGATGAAGCCCGCGGCGAACAGGGCGGGCACCGAAACATTGGCCACGCCGCCATAAACGATGAAGGCGATGCTCGGCGGAATGACGATGGCCAGCCCTGAAGTCACGGATACCGTGGCCGCGGCGAAGCTTTTGTCGTAGCCGGCCAGAGCCATGCCCGGAATCAGAATCAGCCCCAGAGCGGCCACCGTGGCCGGCCCCGAACCGCTCACCGCGCCCCAGAAGGTGGCCACCGCCACCGTGGCCACCGCCATGCCGCCGGTCATGGAGCCGGTCAGGGCTTCCATCAGGGCCACGATACGCGCCGCGATGCCCGCGCGCTCCATGATATAGCCGGCCAGGATGAAAAAGGGGATGGCCAGAAGGGGAAATTTGGCGATGCCGGCGAAAAAGTTGTAGGAAAGCATGCTGAAGCCCATATCCCATTTCCATACGACCGCCAGGGCCGCGAAACCCAGGGAAAGGGCGATGGGCGCCCGCAGCAGCAGCGGTATCAGGAAGAGCGTGAGCAGCCAGAAGGCGGGGGCTTGAAACAAAGTCGCTTCCATGACCGCCTCCTAATACTCGCCCGAACTCAGGTCGGCGTATGCGCGTTGCAGCATGCGAAAAATGATCAGCAAAGAGAAAAGCGGCGTGGCGATGGTGTACCACCAGACCGGAATGCCCAGAGATTCGGAAATGGATTCCAGATCGCGCTCGTCCAGCACTTCCAGCGCGCCTGTCCAGCACAGCGCCCCGAAAAAGGCGATGCAGAGCAGTATGCTCAGCACATAGCAGAAGAGGCGCGCACTGCGCGGCAACGCCTCGTACAGCAGGGTCATGCCCAGGTGCCCGCCTGCGCGGAAGGCGCGCGCCGTACCCAGCAGCACTATCCAGACAAAGAAATTGATGGTCAGTTCCTCGGTCCAGGCAAAAGAAAAAGACGTGCAGTAGCGCACGATCACATTGATGAAGGCGATGCCCGCCATGACCGCCAGCAGCAGAGAACCCAGAATCTCTTCAAAGCGCGTATCCAGAAAACGCCACATGCCGAGCTCCACATTCCGGCGCGGAAGCCTGCCGCCTCCGCGCCGGCATTCTCAGAATCTACCTGACGGCGGCCATGTCCGCTTCAGCGGCCTTGACCAGCTCCGGACCGATCTTGGCGGTCCAGTCCTCACGCACCTTTCGGGTGGCCTCGGCAAATTGCGCAATCTGTTCCGGGGTCAGCCTGGTGACAATCATGCCTTGCTGCTCCATGCAGTCATAGGGGGCGGTCACCGCCGGCAGCTTGTCAATGCTTTTGAGATAGGCCAGGGATGCGCCGTCGTCCATGCCCAGACGGGAAAGGGCCTTGCCGTATTTTTCGGCTTGCGCGGCGCATTCGCTGAGCAGCTTCTGATCCTCAGGGCTGAAGCTTTGCCAGACCGCGGGGTTCACGCCCATGAGCAGAGGGTCGATAATGTAGTGCCAGTCGCAGTGATATTTGTGAAAGTCCCAGATTTTCAGGGGGATGTTGATGCCGTTGGTGGGGTTTTCCTGCCCGTCCACCACGCCTTGCTGGAAGCCGGTGGTGGCTTCGCTCCAGTTCATGTTCACGGGGTTGGCGCCCAGGGCGCGGAAGGTTTCGATGAAAATGGGGCTGCCCACCACCCGGATTTTGAGCCCGTTCATATCCGCAGGGGTGGTGATGGGGCCTTTGCTGGTGGTCATTTCACGAAAGCC
Source organism: Desulfovibrio sp. SGI.169 (assembly GCF_050313595.1). Classification (NCBI taxonomy): domain Bacteria; kingdom Pseudomonadati; phylum Thermodesulfobacteriota; class Desulfovibrionia; order Desulfovibrionales; family Desulfovibrionaceae; genus Desulfovibrio; species Desulfovibrio sp. SGI.169. Next base: position 22,216 of record NZ_JBNPLS010000007.1, read on the forward strand.
GTTTTCAGCCCAGCCGATGATCTTCACGCCTTTCTTTTCAATGGCCTCCACCATCATCTGGCCGGATTTGCCCGCCATGACGGCATCCATGGCCCTGTAACGGTCCGGCTGGACGGCCAGCAGAAAGGGCAGGGCCGTGAGGTTCAGTTCCTTGATCTGGGGGGACCAGTTGATGGTTGAAGCCAGCGCGAAGTCAATGGCCCCGTTGCGCAGCATCAGAAATTCGGAGGTCTGCTTGCCCGCCAGCAACTGACTGGAGGGGTAGACCTTGATGTTGATGCGCCCCTGTGAACGGTTACGCGCCAAATCGGCGAAATAGGCGGCGGTCATGCCCCAGCCGGAGGTGGCGCCGGGCACCACGCTTAGTTTGTATTCGCTTTTGTAGGGGGCGGCCGCAGCCGGCGGGGGCGCTGTCAGCAGACAGGCGCAGAGCGCCAGGGCGCTCCAGCATAAAAAGCGTTTCATCGTTAACCCTCCTCAGTAATGATGTTTCAGGTTGCCTGACTTTTCCCCCATGCGCGCCGCGATGTCAGAGCCGCGGCAGTATGGCGAGCAGCGCGGGCAGCACCGCCGCCAGAGCCAGAGTGCTGAAAATCCAGCAGGCGTTGGCCAGGTCCAGATCCAGGCGAAACAGGGACGGCGGCACCAGGGCGGTCATGGCCACGGGCATGGCCGAGAGCACGGCCACCACCTTCAGGGGCAGGCCGTTATCGACGTTTCCATAGCCGATGCACCTGGCAAGACCGGTAATCAGCAGGGGCACGCCGATGAATTTTATAATGCACACGGCCAGACTCTGGCGCGTGTAGCGACGCAGACTCGCCAGCTTCAGGCTCAGGCCAATGGCGAACAGAAAAAGCACAGTGGCCAGAATCATGAAGCCGGAGGCAAGAGGCCCGCAGAACTCCGGGCGGGGCACATGCAGCAGGTTAAGCGCAATGCCGAGCAGCAGGGCGCTGAGCACAACCTTCAAAATGGGATCAAAGCGCAGATTGCGGAAAGAAAGCCGCCCGCCATGCTCCTGACTGTACCAGCGGGCAATGGGAAAGGAGACGCTGAAATAGAACAACTCTTCGCAAAGTCTGTACAGGGCCACCAGGGCGATGGCGCTTTCGCCCAGAAAAAGCACGCAGACCAGCGAACCCACAGCGCCGATGTTGGTGAACGTGCCGCAGCAGTACAAACTGCCGGTCTGGGCACGGTTCAGCCTGAGCAGGCGGGCGAAAAGCAGGGAAAGCGCGCCGCCCCAGACCCAGGCTGTCAGACCCAGCAGCGGCAGGGCCAGCAGGCGCGTGTCCGGCGAGGGCAGACCCCAGAGGGACAACATGGCGGACACGGGGATGAGCGCAAAAACCGCCGTTGTCTGGAGACAGCGGCGCGCAAGGGCCAGGGCTTCTCCCGAAAGGCGGACGCGACCGGTCGTGACGGCATGCCGGAAGGCATAGCCGGCGGTCAGGCTGGCAAAGATGATTCCGAGCGTGAGCAGCAACCTGTCCATGATAATCCGGTCAGACAGTGAGGAAATTTCCCCAGCGGGGAGTAACGTGGAAAGACAGGGCAGAATATGTGCTTGCCGCCCTCTTGTCAAAGTGACGCAAGGGGAAAGAAGCCGCATGCTTTTCGACAGGGCAATGGTCAGACCCTGTCAGCGCGCTGCCGGCTTGAGATGGGCGGCTTGCGCAATGCCGCAATGAGTGGAGGAAGCGGGTTTTCCGCTCGCCGCCCGAAGCGGAGCGAAGGGCGGGGCTGTCGCCGCAAGAATCAAAAAAACAGGAATTTTTGCGCTGGAAGAAAATGGATGATTTTGGAAGGGAGTGCACTCATGTGCATGGCCGACAAAAATCGCACAGTGACGCGGCCAGCGCGAAGGAGGCCGTTTTTGACGGAGAACTGTGGCGGAACACAACCAGAACGCCCCTGACCAGCAAGCGCAGGGCCTGACGCTAAATGACGCTGGCCGGCAACAAGCCCTATAAGGGGGTTGCCAAAACCGTCCGCAGGTGGTCGCGATTCGTGTGAAGATGTTCTGAAACCCTACAAGGGCGTGTCCAGACTTTTATCCATGTCCACAAAGTTGCCAAAGCTCTCGGCGGCAAAGGCCGACATGAGCAGTTTGGTCATCTCCGGGTCATAATGCTGCGAGTCCGCGGCCAGTTCTTTGGAAGCCTCCACCGGTTCCTTGAGCCGGCCGTAGGGTTTTTCGCAGATCATGGCCGAAAAGGAATCGGCAATGGCCGTGATGCGGCCCACACGACTGATTTGTGAGCCCTTTATCTTTTGCGGATAGCCGGAACCGTCCATGCGTTCATGGTGCTCAAAACAGGCGCGCAGCAATTCCTCAAAGGCCATATCCAGCTTTTGCATCAGTTTTACGCCCACCAGGGGGTGCGCGACCACTTTTTCCCATTCTTCGGCCTTCAGAGGCCCCTGTTTGTTGAGCAGAAAGCCGGGCACCCTGCTCATGCCCACATCGTGCAGCAGCAGGGCCAGGGCCATGCGATCCAGATCCTTGCGGCGAAACTCCGAAACAAGTTGCAGCCAGAGCCAGAGCCCCACGGTCATGGTATTAATGGCGTGGCGGGCCGGCTTGTGGCGGCGAAAGAGGCGGCGCACAAAGGCATTGATGTGATGCTTGTCCTGCCAGAGATATTCGGTGACCACCATGACGTCGCGATAGAGCGGCTCAAACACCGCTTTGACCGGCTGGTCGCTGAACTCCGCATAGCGCATGGCCAGCGCGCGGATGCAGATATCCGCGATTTCGGACTCCTTGAGGTTGTTGTCCTGAAGCACAAGGTCAAGCTGCTTGACAATGTGGCGGGAATAAATGGGGTGATCCGAACGCGACACAAAAAGATTGCCTTCGGCGCAAAGCCTTGCCGCCTCCTCCACCTGTTCGTTGCTCAGGCGCACGCCCTTCTTGCAATAAGGGGCCAGCACCTTGATGTCTTCACGAAAGCTGAACAGATCCACCGGCGGGCGGTACTTGGGAAAGCTCGCCAGAATCTCGGTGCTGATCTGATAGTATTCCTCATTGATATTTTGAGGAATTTCACGGTCTTGCCGATTTTTGTCAGGCATGGTCACTTCCAGTATATCTTGACAAGATTGGTGCCGCGCGGTGTGGCCGAAGAGCCTTTGAGCTGCCCGGCGGTGATCACGGCGCAGTCATTGGCCTTGAAGTCCGGGCTGCCGTGGATGAATTCCTCTGCCCGGACGAGGTGGCTGGGTTCCGCTTCCGGCTTGTCCACAAACACCGGCGTAATGCCCCAGACAAAATTGAGGGCCTTGATGGTCGTCGGGTCCGGCGTCAGGGCGTAAATGCGCTGCGGCGGACGGCGGGCGGAAACCTGGCGGGCCGAACCGCCGGACAGGCTGTGCGAGACAATGGCCTGGGCGTGCGCCTTGTCGGCCAGCAGACAGGCCGAGAAGGCCAGAAATTCGGGAATGCCCTTGTCGCCGTCCGGCTCTTCCAGTTTGCGTTTGTCCAGCAGCAGTTTTTCGGCTTCGTTGGTGATCTTGCGCATATAGCGCACGGTTTCCACCGGGAAATTGCCCATAGCCGTCTCTTCGGAGAGCATCACGCAGTCGGCCCCGTCCAGCACGGCATTGGCCACGTCCGTGGTTTCGGCACGGGTGGGCGCGGGGCTGTTGACCATGGAAAGCAGCATCTGGGTGGCCACAATGACGGGCTTGGATGCCTTGTTGCAGGCGCTGATGATCCTTTTTTGCAGGGCGGGCAGCTGGGGCAGAGGGCACTCCACGCCCAGATCGCCGCGCGCGACCATGACGATATCCGTCTCCTGAAGAATTTCAGTCAGGTTGTCCACGGCGCTCTGGCGCTCCAGCTTGACCACCACGGGCACATGACGCCCGGCGGCGGCGATGAGCGCCTTGGCCTCGCGCACGTCGTCGGCGGTCTGCACATAAGAAATGGCCACCGCGTCCACGCCCAGTTGCAGGCCGTCGGCCAGGTCTTTTTTGTCCTTGCTGGTGAGGGCGCGCACCTTGGTGGCCTTGCCGGGCAGGGCCAGGCCCTTGCGCGAAGTCACCAGACCGGCGTTGTCGGCCTCCAGCAGCACCAGCCCGTCGGCGCGGCGTTCGCTCACGATGAACTGCAGACCGCCGTCAGCCAGCACCAGACGGTCGCCCGGTTCCAGACTTTCCAGAATAACGTCGTGATCAAAGGGCAGATAGGGCAGCTCATCCACGCGCCGGGCGCTGGGGCCCAGCAGAAGCCGCATGCCCTTGCTGACCTGAATGGTGTTTTCCGGCACAACGCCCAGACGAATCTTGGGGCCGGAAAGGTCCTGCATGATGGTGATGGGCCGCCCCAGCTCCTCTTCAACTTCACGGATGTATTTGATGATATTGACGAAGTCGGAAGCGCCGCCGTGGGAGAAATTGAGCCGGAACACGCTGACGCCGGCCTCAGCCAGCTCTTTGAGTTTTTCTTTGCTGTTGGAAGCCGGACCGATGGTGGCGACAATTTTTGTTCTCATGGTGTTCCTTCCCGGTCATCCCGGCATGACTTTCTGAAATCTGAAAAAAGGACGCAAGAGCGTTCAAAACGCGCTTTTTCCATAAACTATCCGTGCTTTTACGGGGCTTGTCAAGGGCGCATGGCCAGTCAGACGCGTTTTGACGCCCGCGCCGTATTTTTGCGATTTCGGCGCGCCGGGCAAAGCTTATTGGGAGGGCGGACCCGCTTGACACTCTCATGGCCTTGGGGCATAAGTGGGAAAAAGTGGTAAAAATATATAAAAAAGTGGTAAACTGTGCAAAAACTCTTCACCAAAAGCCTTTCCCGCAGCCTGGACCCCAAGGGTCGGCTGATGCTGCCTCCGGAATACCGCGAGGCGCTCTGCGCGGCTTCGGCAAACGGTGAAGACGGCGCGGGCGCATTCTGGCTGACCGCCTTTTACGGTCGCCTGGTGGCCTACCTGCCCGAAGACTGGAACGCCGTTGCGGAGCAACTGAGCCGTATCCGCATCCCTTCGCCCAGGCTGTCCCACTTCAAAACCAAGGTCATGGGGCTCGCGCAGGAACTGACCCCGGACCCGCAGGGCCGGGTGCGCATTCCTCAGGCTCTGATGCGAGAAGCCGGATTGCAGAAGGACGTTATGCTGGTGGGCATGCTCAACAAGTTTGAAATCTGGGATCAAAACCGCTTTGACGCGTTGCAGCTTGAGGATGTCTCCGAAGAGCTGGCGGCCAGCGGCGTGGATATTTCCTTGTGAGCCGCGAGGGCGGAACAATGGCGCATGTGAAGCAGGATACGGAGGATCACGCGCCGGCGCGTCATGTGCCGGTGCTGCCCGTTGAAACGCTTGAGGCGCTGAGCCCGCGGGCTGGCGGGCGTTATCTGGACGGCACGCTGGGCCTGGGCGGGCATGCCGCCGCCGTGCTGTCCGCCGCGCCGGGCAGCGAATTGTGCGGCCTGGACAGGGACGGGCAGGCCCTGGCGCTGGCCCGCGAACGTCTGGCCCCCTTTGGCGGGCGGGCGCACTTTTTTCACTGCCGTTACAGCCGCTTCGCCGAGGCCCTGAAGGAACTTCAGTGGGACAGGGTGAACGGCGCGCTTCTGGATATCGGGGTGTCTTCCCTTCAACTGGACGAGAATGAACGCGGCTTCAGCTTTTACGGCGACGGGCCGCTGGATATGCGTATGGATCAGCATTCCGGCGAACAGTCGGCCTGGCACTGGGTCAACCGCGAAAGTTTCGCCCGGCTCAAGGAATGCATTGCCACCCTGGGCGAAGAACCGCAGGCCGGGCGCATTGCCAGGGTGATTGTGGAAGCCCGCCAGAAAGCGCCCATCGACAGCACAGGAGAGCTGGCCGCCCTGGTGGAAAAAGCCTACCCGCCCGCCTGGCGGGCCAGGGCGCGCCGCCATCCGGCCACACGCACTTTTCAGGCCCTGCGGATGGCCGTCAATGACGAACTGGGAGAGCTGCGCCGCTTTCTGGATGAAATTCTGGCCTGGCTGCCTGTGGGCGGGCGCTTGGCGGTGATCACCTTTCATTCCCTGGAAGATCGCATGGTCAAGCAGGCCATGCGCCGGTGGGCCGAGGGCTGCCGGTGCCCCCGGCATGTGCCGGTCTGCGTTTGCCATCATCAGCCGGAAGTGCGCATCCTGCACAAAAAACCGGTGCAGGCCGGGCCGGACGAACTGGCCGTTAATCCGCGCGCCGGCAGCGCCAAGCTGCGCGCTGTGGAAAAAATCGCCGAGGCCGCGGCCTGATGCTGAAAAAAAACGTCACGGCCAATCAGCAACGGGGCGGCCGGGGCTGGCTGCTGGCGCTGGCCCTGGGCCTGCTGGCCTGCATGGTCATGGGGCTTGTGCTGGTCTGGAGCAATATTGAGCGCATGGATACCACATATTTTATCAATATCGCGCAGAACGAACTGCGTGAGCGCCGTACCCTGCGCGCCAAGCTGGAAGTGGAACGCGAACGCCTGCTTTCGCCTTATGAGCTGCGTCGCCGCGCCGAGGAGTTCGGCATGCGCGAACCCAAGCCGGGGCAGGTGAGACGCATGGAGATTCATTGACGACGTTTTGGCTTTGAAAGCGGGGCGCTTCCGAAGCGGACATGACGGCGATTTCCGTCGTTGCCCTGTCTTGTTTCACAGCTTGTTCCGCCTTGGGGATGTCATGTTCAAGTTCACGTCACGCAAACGCAATCGGCCGGGCTACACGCCCAGACGCGAGAAAACGTCGCGCGTCGTCCGCAACCCCAGGAGCGGGAAAGGGTCGGGCGACCGCGCGGCGGCCTGGCTTGACAAGGTGGACTGGGGGCGTCTGCGCATCAACGTGGTGGTTTGCATTTTTTGTCTGCTCTGGGTAGGGCTCTGGGGGCGGGCCTGGTATCTCCAGATGGTGGAGGGGCCGCGTCTGGCAGACAGGGCGCGCCGCCAGCACATGGCGTCAGAGCTGGTCAGCGGACGCCGGGGCATGATCTACGACCGCAACGGTCAGGTGCTGGCCCGCAGCGTCGAGGCGCGTTCCGTTTACGCCAAGCCGCGGGACGTGGAAGATTTTCTGGTCATGGCCAATACTCTGGGGCCGATTCTTGGCATTGAGCCACAGAAGCTTCATGACGAGCTTTCCAGAACCAGACGCCGCTTTGTCTGGCTCAGGCGCAAGGTGGACGATTATACCGCCGAAGCCGTGCGCAAGGCCGATATTCCCGGCATAGGCCTCTCCAAGGAGTATGACAGGGTCTATCCCTTCAAGCACATGGCCGGGCAACTGCTGGGTTTTGTGGGGCTGGACGACAAGGGGCTGGAAGGCATTGAGCGCTCTCTGGAGGCGCGGCTCGGCTGCATTCCCACTCGTCAGATAGTGCAGCGCGACGCCATGGGGCGCCGCTTTTACCTGCACGAGGAAGGGCAGGGCGAACCGAGCGGTCAGGATGTGACCCTGACCATCGACGTGCAGATGCAATTCATCGCCGAAGAGGCGGTGGCCCGCGCCGCGCGCGATTACGACGCCCGCTGGAGCGGCGCGCTGGTCGTGGATGTGCCCACGGGCGACATTCTCGCCTGGGCGCAATATCCCTTCTTTAATCCCAATGCCTATCGGGAATCGTCGCCCCTGATATACCGCAACCGTCTGGCCGCCGACGCGCTGGAACCCGGATCCACCTTCAAGCCGTTTGTAATGGCCGCCGCTCTGCAGGAGCGCAAGGTCACGCCCAATACGCTCATTAACTGTGAACAGGGCAAGTGGGTCAGCAAGAATTTCACCATTCGCGACACATCCAGTCGGGGAACATTGCCCGCCAGCAAGGTGCTGCGCTATTCCTCCAATATCGGCATGGCCAAGATCGGCCTGGCGCTGGGCGCGCCCGTGTTTCACAAGTATCTGCACGCGCTGGGCTTTGGCGAACGAACCAGCGTGCCTGTGGCCGAAAGCCGGGGTATTTTGCGCATCCCCCGCGACTGGAGTGAGGTGGATCTGATGTCCACCGCATTCGGGCAGAGCATTTCCGTCACGGGCCTGCAAATGGCCCAGGGCTATCTGACGCTGCTGAACCACGGCATCCGCAAGCCGCTGCGTCTGATCCGGGAAGCAGGCAATGTGGAAGAGCGGCATGAACGCATCTTCAGCGAGAAGACCGCGCGCGAAGTCATGGACATGATGCGTGACGTGGTGGAGGAGAGCGACGGCACGGGCAAACGCGCTCGCATCGCGGGCGTGGAGGTGGCCGGCAAAACCGGCACGGCCCAGAAGGCCGACCACCGCGCGGGCACTTACGGCAACAAGCGCCTGGCCTCTTTTGTGGGGTTTTTACCGGCGGACAATCCCCGTTATCTGATTCTGGTCATGGTGGACGAGCCTTCGCGCAACCAGTTCGGCGGCGTGGTGGCCGCGCCGGTATTCAGGGAAATCGCGGGCCGCACTCTTACTTATACCGGCATTTTTTCTGAAACAAGGGTGGCCGGCGCGACAGGCGGGCCGGGCGTCGCTCCGGCCTCGGGGCGGCAGCGCGGGCTCAAGCTGGCCGGTCTGGATGTGCCGTATCTGGCCCAAACCGCCGACGCGCCGCGCCGCTCGTCGGCCATGCAGCTTCCCGGCCATCTTGCCAAGGCGAGCAGCCGGGTGCCCGACGTCATGGGCAAATCCGTGCGCAACGCGGTGGAGCTGTTCGCCCGCGCGGGCGTTGTGCCGGAGCTGAAGGGCTCAGGCAGCCGGGTGGTGCGGCAGAGTCCGCCCGCCGGAGCCGCCTGGCCTCAGGAGGGCATGAGCGTGAACTATATTCTTTGGCTGTCGGAGAGGTAAACATGCAGCGGGATTTCGCGGCTCTGCTGGAGACATGCCGCCGGGGCGGCGTGGAGGTGCGGTCGGATTCGCGCGTCGTGTCGCGGGGCGACATTTTTGTGGCCGTGCCCGGCGTCAATGAGGACGGGGCGCGCTTTATCCCCGCCGCCGTGGCGGCCGGAGCCGCTGTTATCGTCTGCCGACCCGGCGGGCCGGAGGAAGGCGCCGTCCGTAACGCGGCGGGGGCCGGAGGATGCCGGGTGGTGCATCATGATGACCCGCGCGAGGCGCTCTGGCGGCTGGCCGAGGCCCGCTGGCGCACGGACGCCCTGCGCGTCAGGGTTTTGGGCGTTACCGGCACCAACGGCAAAACCACCAGCGCCTATCTGCTGGAGCGTCTGTTTGCCGAGGCCGGGCACAAGGTGGGCGTGCTGGGCACGGTGAGTTATCGCTGGCCGGGGCATTGCGAAACAGCGCCCCTGACCACGCCGGATCCTTTGAAAGTGCATTCCATGCTGGCCCGGATGGACGCGGCGGGGGTGGATGTGGCCGTGATGGAGGTTTCCTCCCATGCCATCGAGCAGCAGCGGGTCTGCGGCGTGCCCTTCGCTGGCGCGGCGTTCACCAATCTGACGCAGGATCATCTTGATTTTCACAAGAATATGGAGAGCTATTTCAAAACCAAGGCCAGGCTTTTTCTGGAGCTGCCCAGGACTGAAAAGGCCATGGCCGTCAATGCCGATGATCCCTGGGGCCGCCGCCTGCTGGAACTTTGCCCGCGCGCCCTGTCCTTTGGTCTGCAACAGGGGCCGCCCCGGCGGCGGCATCTGCGGGGCGAGCTGCTTTCCGCCGGAACCGGGGGCTGTCACCTTCGCATGCATCTGGAGGGCCGAACCTGGGAGCTGCGCTCGCCGCTGGTGGGCGCGTTCAACGCCTCCAATCTGCTGACAGCGCAGGCGCTGGCGCTGGAAAGCGGCATGGACCCGGAGCGGTTCGCGGCTTTGGAAGGTTTCACCGGCGTCTGCGGCAGGCTGGAACGCGTGACCAACCCTCAGGGCCTGAATGTCTTTGTGGATTACGCCCACACGCCGGATGCCCTGGTCAACGTGCTCAAGGCATTGCGCGGCGCCGGCTTCAAGCGGATCATCGCTGTTTTCGGCTGCGGCGGCAACCGTGACCGGGGCAAGCGCCCGCTTATGGGCGAGGCCGTGGCGCGCTATGCGGATGTTGCCGTGCTGACCTCGGACAATCCGCGCTTTGAAGAGCCGCAGGCCATTCTGCGTGATGTGCTGCCGGGCCTCAGGGGCGCGCGCGAAGTGCTGGTGGAGGTGGATCGCCGCGCGGCCACGGCCAAGGCCCTGGATATGCTGGACAAGGACGGGGCGCTTTTGATCGCCGGCAAAGGGCATGAGGATTACCAGATTATTCAGGGCGTCAAGCACCACTACAGCGATCAGGAAGTGGTGCGGGAGTTGCTGCATTGCGCCTGAGCACTTTGGAAATGGCGGCCCACCTGGGGCTGACGGGGGCGGCCTCTCCGCGCAGTGAGGCGCTGGCCTCCTGTGTGGTTACAGACAGCCGCGAGGCCCGCCCCGGCGCGCTCTTTGTCTGCGTGTCCGGCGAGCGGGCGGACGGTCACGATTTCGCGGCCAGCGCCGTGGCGCGGGGCGCTACGGTCGTGCTGGCCTCACGCCCTTTGCCTGATTTGGGCGCGCCGGTGCTTCTGGTGGAAGATACGGTTCGCGCTCTGGGGCGGCTGGCGTCGCTCTGGCGCGACAAAACCAGGGCCAGAGTGGTGTGCGTCACGGGCACGGCGGGCAAAACCACGCTCAAGGAAGCCCTGGCGCAGGTGTTGGCCGTGCGCGGCAAGACCGCGCGCACCGCCATGAACCACAATAATCAGATCGGCATGCCCTGCGCCGTGCTGAACACCGACGGGGATGAGGATTTCTGGGTCATGGAGGCCGGCATCAGTCATGCGGGCGACATGGACGACCTGGCCTCGGTGCTGCGGCCGGATATGGGCCTGATTCTCAATGTGGGGCCGGGCCACACCGAAGGGCTGGGCGACAGGGGCGTGGCCTGGCACAAAGCGCGTTTGCTGGCCTATCTGGCTGAGGGCGGCTGTGGTCTGGTCAGCGCCGACTACCCGGATTTGACGCGTGAGGCCGCGGCCTGGGGAGCAAAGCTGCATTTCTTCAGCGCCCTCGACCGGCAGACGCCCTATCGCGCCGCCTGGCTGGGAGACGAGGCCGCTCAGGCGAATCCGGACGGCGGCGCGGCGGCGCGCGGACGTTATCGGCTCTGGCTGGATGGCGAGACGCGCGATGTGCTCACGCCCTTTCAGGGTAAGTATGGGGCGGAGAACAGCATCGCCGCCGCAGCGGCCGCCCATCTGCTGGGCCTGAGCGCGGCGGAGATCGCCGAGGGACTCGCCAGGGCCCGTTTGCCGCTTCAGCGTTTTAACCGTTGCCGCCTGGGCCCGTGGGAAGTTATTGACGATACCTACAACGCCAATCCGCTGTCCATGCGCCGCATGCTGGACGCCGCGGCCGGGCAGGCGCGCGGCCGGGCTTTTGTGCCCGTGCTGGGCGAAATGGGAGAACTTGGGGCCGTGGCCGGCGACATGCACGAAAAACTGGGGCGGCATCTGGCTGATCTTGAACCGGCGGCCGTGTTCTGGAAGGGCGGACAGGCCGATGCCGTGCGTGCCGGGCTGAAGCGGGGAGGCTATGGCGGCCCCTGCTTGGGTGTGGACGGCCCTGAATCTTTCATGGCGGCATGGAACGAACTTGCGCGGAACGGCGGGCTGGAGGCGGAGCGCGGCGGCCTGGTGCTTTTCAAGGGCTCGCGCTTTAACCGTCTGGAAACATTGCTGGCGGCTTTTCGGGAAGGAAATGAGAATATGACGGAGACCGAAGCGCGGGAACGGGAAAAAGGGGACGGCGGGCATGTTTTATAATTTTCTGGCTCCGCTCGCATCGGAATGGACGCTGTTCAACGTCTTCCGCTACATTTCCTTCCGCTCCATGGCGGCCCTGATCACGGCTCTGGTGCTTTCCATCCTCATCGGGCCCCGTTTCATCGCCTGGCTGCGCCGCCTGAAATGCGGGCAGTACATTCACGAGGATGTGGCGGCGCACGCGGCCAAGGCGGGCACCCCGACCATGGGCGGGCTGCTGATGCTCTTCACGCTGGGCGTCAGTCTGCTGCTCTGGGCCGATCTGACCAACCCCCATATCTGGCAGACCTTTTTCGTTTTCGCGGGCTTCGGCGCCGTGGGATTGTGGGACGACCTTTCCAAACTGCGTCATCACAAAAACAGGGGCATTTCCGCCAGGGCCAAATTTGGCGGACAAATTCTGGTGGCTTTTATGGCCATGTGGCTGCTGGTTGACAATCCGTCATACAGCAGCAAGCTGATTATCCCCTTCATCAAGGAGTGGACCCCGGATCTGGGCTGGCTTTATCTTCCCTTCGGCATGTTTGTCATGGTGGCGGCATCCAATGCCGTGAATCTTACCGACGGTCTGGACGGTCTGGCCATCGGCCCTTCCATTGTGGCGTGCCTGGTCTTTTCCATTTTCATCTACATCACGGGCAACGCGCGTTTTGCCGCTTATCTGCTGGTGCCCTACATGCCGGGCGTGGGCGAGGTGACGGTTTTCTGCGCCGCGCTGGTGGGGGCGGGCCTGGGCTTTCTGTGGTTCAATGCCTACCCGGCCCAGGTCTTCATGGGCGATGTGGGTTCGCTCTCCATTGGCGGGGTGCTGGGTTATCTGGCTCTGCTCTGCAAGCAGGAGCTGGTTCTGGCGGTGGTGGGCGGCCTGTTCGTGGCCGAAACTTTGTCTGTAATCCTGCAGGTGGGCTACTTTCGCTGGACGGGCGGCAAGCGCATCTTCCGCATGGCGCCGCTGCACCACCATTTTGAGCTCAAGGGCGTGCCGGAATCCAAGATCATTATCCGCTTCTGGATCACGTCCATTTTGCTGGGGCTGGTGGCGCTATCGGTTCTGAAACTGCGCTAGCATACTGAGGGAGCTGTCATGGCGCTGGAAAAAATGCGCGGCAGGCGCATACAGGCTGGTGAACCGGCGGTGGTCGTGGGGGCCGGGCGTTCCGGGCTGGCCGCGGCACGGCTGCTGAGCCGTGAGGGGGCGCGGGTGCGCCTGCTGGATAGCAATGCCGCCGCGCTGTCGCCGGATCAGAAGGCGGCGTTGCGCAAGCTGGGGGTGGACGTGCAACTGGGCGAACACAGGCCGGAACAGTTTGAGCACGCGGCCTTTGTGGTGCCCAGCCCCGGCATGCCCGCCGCGAAGCTGGCCCAATATCTGGGCGGCACGAGCGGCGGCGCGCCTGAAGTGCTGGCCGAAATGGAGCTGGCCTGGCGCTGCCTTGACGACGAGCCCGTGCTGGCCGTCACCGGCACCAGCGGCAAGACCACCACAGCTTCTCTGGCCGCCGCCATGCTTCAGGCGCAGGGCTATACCGTCTTTCTGGGCGGCAATATAGGCACACCGCTTTCGGAGTATGTGCTTTCGGAGCGCAAGGCGGATGTGCTGGTGCTGGAGGTCTCCAGCTTTCAGTTGCAGACCTGCTCCACCTTCTGTCCGCGCGCGGGCGTGCTGCTGAATATCACGCCCAACCATCTGGATTACCACAAGGACATGGCCGAGTACACGGAAGCCAAGTTCCGTCTGTTCCGCTGTCAGGATGAAGGCGATCTGGCCGTTTTGGGCGCGGATCTGAAGGAACTAGCTCGCGGTTTCAATCTCAGGGGCCGTCAGATCTGGGTGCAGGAGAGCGGGCGTTTTCCCAAAAGCCGCCTTTTGGGAGCGCACAACAGATTCAATGAGGAGGCGGCCTGGCAGGCGTGCCGCTTTTTCGGCGTCAGCGAGGCCAATGCCGCCCGGGCTGTGGCCCGCTTCGCGCCTCTGCCGCACCGGCTGGAAGTGGTGCGGGAGCACGGGGGCGTGCTGTACGTCAATGATTCCAAATGCACCACGGTTTCTTCCCTTGAGGTGGCCTTGCAGGCGTTTGACCGCCCTTTGCGGCTGCTCTGCGGCGGCAAGTTCAAGGGCGGCGACCTGGCGGCTCTGGGGGGGCTGCTGCGCGAGCGGGTCAGGGAAGTGGCGCTGTTTGGAGCAAGCCGGGAACATTTTGAAACAGCCTGGCAGGGCCTCGTGCCGCTGCACTGGCATGCGACCCTGGAAGAAGCCGTGCGCGCGTTGGCCGCGTCCGCCACAAGCGGGGATGTGGTGCTGCTGGCTCCGGCCACATCCAGTTTTGATCTTTATGCCGGCTATATGGCCCGTGGCGACGATTTCAAACGTATTGTGAGCAGACTGGCATGAAAAATTCCTTTACCAATCCCCCCCAGGGCAAAAGCCGCAGCGCCTTTGCCAGAGCGATTGACAAAGCCCCGTCCGCGCCGTTTGACTGGTGGCTGTTCACCATCATGCTGGTCATTCTGGCCGTGGGCCTGGTTATGGTGCTCTCGGCCAGCGGCATTGTGGCCGAACGGGTCAACGGCGACAAATATTACTTTTTCAAGCGCCAGCTGCTCTTTGCCGTGATCGGCGGCGCGGCCCTCTGGGCCGCGGCCCTGCTGCCGCGGCAATGGCTGTACAGGTTGCAGTATCCGGCTCTGTTCTTTTCACTGTTGTTGCTGCTGATCACCCTGTCGCCCTTTGCGCCTGCCATCAACGGCGCCAAACGCTGGATTCCGCTGGGGCCTGTTTCCATTCAGCCCATGGAGTTCGTGAAAATCGCTCTGGCCCTGTATCTGGCCTATTTCATGAGTTCCAAGCAGGATTTGATCAAAACATTCAGCCGGGGCGTCATTCCGCCTTTCGCGGTGACCGGCCTGTTTTGTTTTCTGCTTCTCTTGCAGCCGGACTTCGGCAGCGCCGTGGTGCTGGCGGGCATTCTCTTTTTCATGTGCGTGGCCGGGGGCACCCGTTTCATTTATCTTTTCTTTTCCCTGGCGCTGGCCTGCGCCGGCGCCATGGCCCTGGCCATCGCCTCCCCTTACCGCCTGCGCCGCCTGCTGGCTTTTCTGGATCCCTTTCAGGATGCCAACAATACGGGCTATCAACTGGTGCAATCGCTGCTGGCTATCGGTTCGGGCAGCTTTTTCGGCGTGGGCGTGGGCGCCAGCAAACAGAAGATGTTCTACCTGCCCGAAGCGCACAACGACTTCATCATGGCCGTGCTGGCCGAAGAAATGGGCTTTGTGGGCATGACCGCGGTCATGGTTCTCTTTGCCCTGCTGTTCTGGCGCTGCTACAGGATAATCATGGGGCAGCGCAATCTGCGTGACCGCTTCACTGCCTTCGGCATCACAACCATTCTGGCGATGGGCTCGGTGATGAATTTGGCCGTGGTCATGGGCGTGGCCCCGCCCAAGGGCGTGCCCATGCCGCTGATGAGTTACGGCGGCAGCAATCTGCTGGCCACCATGCTTTGCGTGGGCCTGCTCCTGAACTTTTCAAGGACGGCGGATTCGTGGATAAAATCCTCCTGACCACCGGCGGCACCGGTGGGCATATCTTTCCGGCCCTGGCTGTGGCCGAGGAACTCCGGCGAAGAAAACCGGCCATCAAACTCTTGTTCGCGGGTTCGCTCTACGGGCCGGAGCGGCGCCTTGCCGCGCGGGCGGGCATTCCCTTTGTCGGCCTGCCGGTGCGCGGCTTTCTGGGGCGCGGGCTGCGGGCCGTGAGCGCGGGCGCGCGCATGGGGCTGGCGGTCTGCAAGGCGCTGGGCGTGGTGCGCCGCTTCCGGCCTGACGCCGTGGCCGGTTTTGGCGGGTATGCGGCTTTTGCGCCCATGCTGGCGGCGCGTCTGCTGGGCGTGCCCGGCATCCTGCACGAGCAGAATGCCGTAGCCGGAACCAGTAATCGCCTGCTGGCCCGGCTGGCGCGGAAGGTCTGTCTGTCCCTGCCGGATACGCGAGGCTTTGCGCCGGAAAAATGCGTGCTTACCGGCAATCCGGTACGTCGGGCGGTGAGCGAGGCGGGCCGTCTGCCCCGACGGCGGGAGACGCGGCGACTGCTGGTGCTCGGCGGTTCGCAGGGCGCGCGGGCTTTGAATGTCTTTCTGCCCGAAATTTTGCCCGCGCTGCGGCAAGCCGGGGTGGAAATACGCCACCAGAGCGGTTCCAGGGATGAGGAAAGCACGCGCGCGGCCTACGAACGCGCCGGCTACGCCCCGGACTGCGTGACGGCCTTCATTGACGACATGGCCGGGGCCTATGCCTGGGCGGATATGGCGCTCTGCCGCGCCGGGGCCAGCACCGTGGCCGAGCTTTGCGCCGCCGGGCTGCCCGCCGTGCTGGTGCCTTTTCCCCATGCCGTTCATGATCATCAGACCCGCAATGCGCAGGTTCTGGAAAAGACGGGCGCGGCCGTGCTGGTGCCGGAAAGATGCTTGCGCGAGAAGAATCTGGGGCGCATGCTGTCTGACATGCTGAACGACAGCGAGGGCCGGGCGCGCATGTCCGCCGCCGCTCTGGCGGCGTCCCGGCCGGACGCCGCCGCGCGCGTGGCCGAGGCGCTGGCCGAAGCGGCCGCCGGGCGGGGGTAGCGTCGCCGCCGCGTCGGAAGTGTTGCGAGGGCGGAGCCATCTCCGTAAAATATCTAGACATTTTCTAAAGGCTCGGGCATGAACAATAAAATCCGGCATATTCACATGGTGGGCATCGGCGGCGCGGGCATGAGCGGCATTGCCGAGGTTTTGCTGAATCAGGGCTATGAGATTTCCGGTTCGGATATCAGTGATTCGGCGGTGGTTCGGCATCTGCGAAGCCTGGGCGCGCGCGTGGCCGTGGGGCATGCCGCTGAAAACGTGGGCGATGTGCAGGTGCTTGTCAAATCCACGGCCATCAGCGACGACAACCCGGAGCTGGCGGAAGCCCGCCGCCGGAACATCGCCATCATTCCCCGCGCCGAAATGCTGGCCGAGCTCATGCGCCTGCGCCAGGGCGTCGCCATTGCGGGCACCCACGGCAAAACCACCACCACTTCGCTGACCGCTTCCATCTTCGACACCGCCGGGCTGGACCCCACGGTCATCATCGGCGGTCGCCTCAATGTTTACGGCGCCAACGCCCATCTGGGGCACGGCAAGTATCTCATTGCCGAGGCCGACGAATCCGACGGTTCCTTTCTCTGTCTGCTGCCCATCATCAATGTGGTCACCAATGTGGATGAAGACCACCTGGATTACTACGGAAATCGTGACGGCATTGACGCGGCTTTTGTGCAGTTCATGAACAATGTGCCCTTTTACGGCATCAATGTGGTTTGCGGCGATGACCCCGGCGTGCGCGCCCTTTTGCCGCGAGTCAAGCGACCGGTGCTGACTTACGGTTTTGCGGAAGACTGTCATTTGCGCGCCGTGCCGCTGGAAAGCGGCATACGCAGCCGTTTCGAGGTGTGGCGCGGGGATGAGAAGCTGGGCGAGGCAAGCCTGCCCCAGCCGGGCCGTCATAATATTCTCAATGCCCTGGCGGCCATTGGCGCGGCCATGGCCGCAGACATCAGCTTCGCGCGCTGCGCCGAAGGTCTTGACGGCTTCAGCGGAGTGGGGCGGCGCTTTGAATTCAAGGGCGAAAAGGACGGCGTGACCGTGGTGGACGACTATGGTCACCACCCGGCGGAAATTGCCGCCACTCTGGCCACGGCGCGGCAGGTTTTCCCCGGCAGGCGCATTGTGGCGGCTTTTCAGCCGCACCGCTTCAGCCGCACGCAGGCCCATTTCGGCGAATTTTGCAAGGTATTCGACCATGTGGACATGGTGCTGCTGACTGAAATTTACGCCGCGTCCGAAAAGCCCATCCCCGGCGTTTCCGGGCAGAGCCTGGCCCAGGGGGTGCGGCAGGTTTCCGCCACGCCGGTTTACTATTATCAGACTCTGGACGCCATGAGTCAGGCTTTGCCGAAGCTGTTGCGGGCAGGCGACGTGCTGCTGACCCTGGGCGCCGGCTCCATCACCCGCCTGGGCCCGCTCTGGCTGGAGGGGCGCGATCATGCGTGAAATTCCGCGTCCCAGCCTGGCGGAGCGAACCACGCTGCGTCTGGGCGGCACAGCCATTGCCGAGCTGGTTCTGGATGATGTGGCGGATCTAGCGGCTTTGCCCGGGCGATTGCGCGCCCTGGGCGGCAGCCCGCTGATTCTCGGAGCGGGCAGCAACATTCTGGCCCGCGATGGGGCTCTGCCTCTGGTGCTTGTACGCCCGCGTTTCATGCAGGGGCCGGATGTCGTCGGCGAAAAGGACGGCAAGGTTCTGGTGCGGGTTGGCGCGGGGGTTCCCTTGCCGCGTCTTTTGCGCTTTTGCGCCGCGCGCGCGTTGAGCGGGCTGGAAGGGCTGGTGGGCATACCCGGCAGCGTGGGGGGGGCCGTGGCTATGAACGCCGGGTCCTTTGGCGCGGAAACATGCAAAAATATAGAATTGATTCAGATATTTAACGGTGAAACGACAAGGGGATTCACTGTTGACGCACTGCAATATGGTTATCGCACGCTTTCAATCCCGGAAGAAAAAAAAGGATTTATGGTAGTTGAAGCCACTTTTGGCTTGACCGAAAGCGCGAGGGATGGCATCTCTAAACGCATGCGTCACAACTTTTTTGAGAAAAAGTCTAAACAACCCGTGACGGCCTGGAGCGCGGGATGCGCGTTCAAAAATCCCGCGCCGGATATGCCCGCCGGAAGGCTTCTGGAACAGGCGGGATACAAGGGAAAGAAGCTGGGCGGCATGGCCTTTTCAACCTTGCACGCTAATTTTTTGATCAATGAGGGCGGGGGCAGTGCGGATGCGGCTCTGGCCCTGCTGCGCGAAGCCCGGGAGGCTGTGCTGCAACGGTTCGGCTTTGCGCTGGAGCCGGAGGTCAGGATAGTGCCGTGCCTTTCGCGCTGAAAAGAAGCAGCCGCAAGGCCCGCAACGCCTACACGAAGGAAAAGCATGCGACGTCAGGAGCGCGTTCGCTTCCTTCAATTCGTCTGCCGAGGTTTCTCGGCTGGATGTTCGGTCGGCTCACGCGTTTGGGCAGTCTGAAAAGCCTTGCGGCGCTGGCTGTCCTTCTGCTGACGGTCGCGCTGGCGCTGGCCGGCGTGTGCGCGGCATCGCTCTGGCTTTATAATGAGGCGGTCACCAGCGAATTTTTTACCACCAGGCATGTGGATGTGACCGGCAATGTGCGCCTTTCGCGCGAGATGGTGCTGCAATACGGCGGCATTAAAGAAGGTGACAACAGCCTGGCGGTAAGCATCGCCGGGGTGGAGCGGAACCTGCGCCAGACCCCCTGGGTGGAAGAGGTTTCGGTCAAGCGCCTGCTGCCCGACAGGTTTGTGATCAGACTGAAGGAGCGCATGCCCTCCTTCTGGGTGCACAAGGACGGCGTACTGTACTACGCCAATGAGCGCGGCGACATCATCGCGCCGGTGGAAAGCAGAAATTTTCTCTCTTTGCCCACCTTGCGCATTGAGGCCGGCGCTGAGGACGCCACGCAATACCTCGCGCGACTGCTGAAGGACATGCAGAGCGGCGTGCTGCCGGTGGAGGCCGGGGCCATAGCCGCCGTGACCGTGAGCCCCGGCAGGGGGGTTGAAATTTATCTGGAAGACCGGGAAATGCGCCTTTCCATCGCCACTGACGACTGGAACGGCAATCTCGCACGGATGAGCGTGACGCTGGGAGACCTGGCGCGGCGGCACGAGCTGAAGAACGCGCGCGAAGTATGCGCCGTCAACGGCAATGTCTGGGTCATACTTAATCAGTCCGCGCAAAACTGAGCCGGCGCGTGACGGGCGTGTCGTGAGGAGAAGGCAATGAATAAGTCCGAGCTCATCGTAGGTCTTGACATCGGCACCACAAAGATTTGCGCCGTGGTCGGCGAGCTTTCGGAGTCGGGTCTTGTGGATGTGGTGGGCATCGGCACAAGCGTTTCCACCGGCCTGCGCAAAGGCGTGGTTGTCAATATCGAACAGACCGTGCAATCCATCCGCAAGGCTGTGGAAGACGCGGAGCTCATGGCCGGCTGCGAGATTCACTCCGTCTATGTGGGCATTGCGGGCAGCCACATCATGGGCATCAACAGTCACGGCGTCATTGCCGTCAAGGGCGGCGAAGTGGCGCAACGCGACATTGAGCGCGCCCTGGACGCGGCGCGCGCCGTGGCCATCCCCGCCGACCGCGAGGTGATCCACATTCTGCCCCAGGAATATATTGTGGACAACCAGCGCGGCATCGCCGACCCCCTGGGCATGGCCGGGGTGCGTCTGGAGGTGAAGGTGCACATCGTCACCGGGGCCGTGTCGTCAGCGCAGAACATTGTGCGCTCCTGCCACCGCAGCCAGCTGGAAGTGTCGGATATCGCCCTGGAGTCTCTGGCCTCGGCCAAGGCCGTGCTCACCGAGGAAGAGCGCGAAATCGGCGTGGCCCTGGTGGATCTGGGCGGCGGCACCACTGATATCGCAGTCTTCGCCAACGACGCCATCAAGCATACCGCCGTGCTGGCCCTGGGCGGGCAAAACCTTTCCAACGACATCGCCTTTGGCCTGCGCACGCCCATCGCCTCGGCGGAAAAGATAAAAATCAAGTACGGCTGCGCTCTTGCCGACATGGTGCGGCATGACGAATTTATCGAGGTGCCCAGCGTGGGCGGGCGCGAGCCGCGCCGTCTTTCGCGTCAGGTGCTGGCTGAAATCTGCGAGCCGCGCATGGAGGAAATTCTCTACCTTGTGGATCAGACGCTGGTGCGTTCCGGCTACAAGGACATGATTGGCGCGGGCGTGGTGCTGACCGGCGGCACGGCCCTGATGGAAGGCTGCCAGGAACTGGGCGAACAAATTTTCAACCTGCCCACGCGCATCGGCTATCCGCGCAATGTGGGCGGTCTTAAAGATGTGGTCAACAGCCCCAAGTTTTCAACGGCTGTGGGTTTGTTGCGCTACGGGGCGGAAAAAGAAATGTCCGGTCAAAAAAAGTTCACCACGCGCAGCGAGTCCGGCGTTTTTGACGGCGTGCTCGCGCGCATGAAAAAATGGTTTGCGGATATTTCATAAATCTCAAGCGGGCATCTGGGGACAGCAAAAACAGGAGAGGACCATGGCTCAGTCAATCGTTGACGATATCGACACTTCGTTGGCCGGCGCCGCCAAAATCAAGGTCATCGGCGTGGGCGGAGGCGGCGGCAATGCCGTGAAAAACATGATCGATTCCGGTTTGCAGGGCGTGCAGTTCGTCTGCGCCAATACCGATCTGCAGGCATTGAATAAAAACACCGCCCCCTTCAAGGTGCAGCTGGGTGAAAAGCTCACCAAGGGGCTCGGCGCCGGGGCCAACCCCTCCATTGGGCGCGAGGCCGCCGTCGAAAGCGTGAACGCCATCCGGGAGGCCATCGGGGATGCTGATATGGTTTTCGTCACCGCGGGCATGGGCGGCGGCACGGGTACGGGCGCGGCCCCTGTGGTGGCCCAGGCCGCTAAAGAGATGGGCGCGCTGACCGTGGGCGTGGTCACCAAACCCTTCAGCTTTGAAGGCGTCAAGCGCAAGCGCGCGGCCGAAGCCGGTCTGGAAGAGTTCAAACAGCATGTGGACTGCCTGATCACCATTCCCAATGACCGTTTGCTGGCCTTTGCGCCCAAGAAGGCGCCGTTTTCCGAAATGCTGCAAAAGGCCAATGACGTGCTTTATTACGCCGTCAAAGGCATTTCCGACGTGATTGTGGGCGACGGCCTGATCAATCTTGACTTTGCCGATGTGCGCACCACCATGTCCGAAGCGGGCCTTGCCCTCATGGGCACGGGCATGGCTTCGGGCGAAAATCGCGCCCGTGAGGCCGCCCAGCGCGCCATCATGAGCCCGCTGCTGGAAGATGTCTCTCTGGAGAGCGCCAAGGCGGTGTTGTACAACATCACCGCGCCCATGGACATCACAGCCGAGGAAATTGCCGAAATCGGCGACATCATCGGCGACGCCACGCCTGAGGACGCCAATATTATTTTCGGCGTGGTTTTTGATGAAAATATCGGTGATGAAATTCGCCTGACGGTCATCGCCACCGGCATTGAATCGCCCCAGGCGGTGCAGCCCGCGCCGGCTCCCGTTGCCTCGGTGACCAATTTTCGCCAGCCCGGCCCGGATGCCGTCATGGCCGAACCGCGCCGTCGCCAGGCTGGCCGCCCGCAGCAGGGCAATTTGGCGCAGGAGCCGCGGGATGAAGCGGAAATGCGGCTGCCCCGCGCCACCCGCCGCGCGGAAGTGGAGCGCTGGTATGACGAAAAGAGCAACCGTCCGCCGTATCTGCTCAAGCGCGAGGCGCTGGGCCAGGGCCTGCGCCGCCCCCATGCCCCGGGTCAGGATGATTTCACCTATGACGAGGATGATTTTGAAATTCCGACTTTTATCCGAACCCAGGCAGATTAGCGTCCACTTGCACAAGTAGACACTACAAAACCCGCAAAATTCTTCGCGGAATTCCGCGCGGAATTTTTGCGATTAGACTCCAGGATGCCTGGCTTCTGGCGCGTCGGCATCTGAAAGCGCTTTTAGCGCAAACAACGAGGCGGCGCGGGCTTTCCGCGCGGCGGTTCTGACAAAGCCGCACGCCCCAGCGCCGACGGCCCTTGGCGCAAAAGAAATCCACAATTTTCAGGGCTTGCCTCTTCGGCCCTGAAATGCCCGCCGGGAGCCCCATTGGGGGGCTCCCAGTGCGCGGCGAAAGCCTTCAGACCCGCCCGTGAAGCTTTTGGCGGAACGGATTTTTGTTTCAGGCTTCACGCCTGCCGTCATTGTTCGTTGCTGCCGACCATTGGCGTCATGTCAGCGGGGCAACAACAGCGTCATCCACGAGGAGTTGCGCATGGCTTTTTTTGCCGCCCGTGATGCCGAAACCTCTCTTGCCTGCCCCCGCTGCGGCGCGCGGCTGCATATCAGCCGCAGTTGCCATGAAGTTCATATGCGCTGCCCAGGCTGCAAGGCGCAATTCCCGCTCAAGGAGTTCATCAGTCAGGCGGATGAGGCCATGGAGCGTTTTCTCGAAAATGTTTACTGCGACAGAATTTAGGCGCTGCCGGCCTTGCTGAAAAGCCGCCAAAACGCGAAAAGCGCGCTTGCCGGCGGATGTCGCCGTTTTTATTTCAGAACGCTCCGCCCGGCGGCCATGCCGCTGGCCCAGGCCCAGTGCAGGTTATAGCCGCCCAGCAGACCGGTCACATCCAGCAATTCCCCGATAATGTGAAGGTTGGGCCGGAGCAGGCTGCGCATGGTTTGCGGGTCGATTTCGCAAGCATCCACACCCCCGGAGCAGACTTCGGCTTTTTTCAGGCCCGCGACGCCGCTGGGGGTCAGAATGCGGGCCTGCACGGCGGCGGCAATTTGGCGGCGCGCGTTTCGGGACAGCTCGGCAATTTTGCGGCGGGCAAGCGTGGCGGGCAACAGGGCGTCCGCCAGGCGCTGGGGCAAATGGCGGGACAGGAGGGTTCGCGCGGTCTGGCGCCCCGCCTGGGGAGCGTCCAGCAGGGTTTCCACATTTCGGCCGGGCAGAAAGTCCACACGCAGCTCCGCGCCCTCGCGCCAGAACAGCGAGGCTTTGAGCGCCGCCGGACCGCTCAGCCCTTCGTGGGTAAAAAGCAGATCGTCCTCCCAAATACGCCGCGTGCCCTTTTCGCGGTTCATGTGAGGCAGGCTGATGCGCACCGGCAGACTGACGCCGGCAAGCTCCAGCAGGGCCGCGTCAGCGGCGTCATCCGAGGCCAGGCGCAGGGGCGCAAGCGCCGGACGCGGCGGAATGACCGTATGCCCCAGACTTTGGGCCAACCGATAGCCCATGCCGCTGCCGCCGGCCTGCGGCCAGGCCGGGCTGCCCAGGGCCAGAATCAGGGCTTTGCCGCGCCAGCGTGTGCCGCCGGCTTGCACATGAAAAAGTTCGCCGTCGCTGCTTACGCCGTTTGCGCTGATATTGCACAGCAGACGGCATCCGCGTTCACGGCAGTCGCGCGTCAGGGCCTGAACCAGACGTTGCGCCGGAACCGTCAGAAACAGTTGGCCGTGCGCGCGCTCCTCTATGGGCAGATTCCAGGCTCGCATCAGGCGCAGCATGTCTTCCGGCCTGAAAGACGCCAAGGCCGGGCCGCAGAACTCCTGACCGTGTCGGCAGTAATAATCCTGCGGGCTGACAGCGCGGTTGGTGAAGTTTGCCCTGCCGCCGCCGCTGAGAGCCAGCTTGCGGCCCGGCGCGGCAGCCCGCTCCAGCAGCAGCACGCGCAGGCCGCGACCGGCGGCCTCACGCGCGCAAAACAGCCCGGAAGCCCCGGCGCCCAGTATGATCACATCCGCTTTCGCGGGCGCATCCGTCCGCTGCCCGGGCCCGGCACTTGACAGCTTTTTCCGACGCGCGCCACCAGTATGAACTGCGCACATTCTGCAAGCCTACACGAGAGCTTTGCCCATGCCAATACTTTCATCCGGCTATACCGCCCCGCCGTGGCTCGCCAACGGCCATCTGAACACCATCTGGCCTGTGCTTTTTCGCCCCTGGCCCGCTTTGCCCGCCGGCCTGCGGCGCATTCGCATTGACACCCCGGACGGCGACTTTCTGGATCTGGACATGCATCCGTGCGCCCTGAAAAGGCCGCGCGGTCTGGCCATTCTCTCGCACGGGCTGGAGGGCAACAGCCGCCGCAAGTATATTCTGGGCCTGGCGCGGGCGCTGGCGGCACAGGGTTTTCAGGTTCTGGCCTGGAATATGCGTTCCTGTTCCGGTGAGGCCAACCGCACAGACCGCCTCTATCACATGGGTGAAATCGGCGACCTGGGCGCGGTGATCCGCTACGCGGAGTCTTTTGATTTGCCCATATTGCTGGCTGGCTTCAGCATGGGCGGCAATCAGATATGCCGCTATCTGGCCCGGGGGCCGGTTTCGCGGCTGGTGCGCGCGGCCGTGGCCGTGTCTGTGCCCTGTGATTTGGCGAGCGCGGCTCCGGTTATGGACGGGCCGTCCTGCCGGTTGTACATGGCCTATTTTTTGCGCACCTTGCGTCGCAAGGTGCGGGAAAAGGCGGCCCGCTTTCCGCGCTATCCCTCGCTGGACGGCCTGGAGCGCATCCGTACCTTCGCGGAATTTGACGAGCGCTTCACCGCCCCTGTCTATGGCTTTGCCTCGGCGCGTGACTACTGGCAGAAAAACAGCGTCCTGTCTGATCTGCCAGCCATTCAGCTTCCCCTGTATCTGTTGATGGCCGCTGACGATCCCTTCTGTTCCCCGCGCTGCTACCCGTGGGAGTCGGCGCGAAGCAATGCCCGCCTGTGGCTGGAGGTGACTCCGCACGGCGGGCATGTGGGTTTTGTGCAGCGGGGTTCACTTTACTACAGCGAACAACGGGCCGTGGAATTTATTGGTGAAATCTGGGAATAACGCTGCCAATGCTTTCGGGATGGCGGCGTCTTCCCGCGGCGGGCTGACAGGGGCTGGCGGCACTGGACATGTTTTTTCCCTTTCTTTCCTTTTGCCAGTCAGTTCTCCGCCCGCGTGTGCTTTTTGTTCAGGTGTGAATCGAGCAGGCGATACAGCGCCGCCACGTCAATGGGTTTGGCTATGTGCCCGTTCATGCCCGCCGCCACAGCGGCGGCCACGTCTTCGCTGAAGGCGTTGGCCGTCATGGCAAGAATGGGGATGGAAGCAGCATCGGGATGCGCCGAAGCGCGGATGGTTCGCGTGGCCTCATAGCCATCCATGACCGGCATCTGCACATCCATCAGAATAATATCATAATAGCCGCTTTTCGAGTTTGCAAAAAGATTTACCGCTTCTGATCCATCCTCGGCGCATTCGACCGTCGCCCCGGTCATTTCAAGAAATTCCTGGGCAATTTCGCGGTTGAATTCATTGTCTTCCGCCAGCAGCATGCGCTTTCCCGTAAAGTTGTACTGCTGATGCGCGGCGTTTTCGGGTTTTTTCTCCTCCGATGCGGAATCCTCTGTTTTTCTTTTGGCATTCGTGGCTTTTCTTGTCAGTGAGGTGAGCGTATTGTAAAGGTTGGAAGCAAAAAAGGGCTTGGCGATGAATCCGTTCGCGCCGATGGCGCGGGCCTCGTCTTCAATGCTGCTCCAGTCATATGCGCTGATAATGACGATAAGCGTTTCCGGCCCGACGTCACCGCGGATGCGGCGGACGGTTTCCATGCCGTCCATGTCCGGCATTTTCCAGTCTATGAAGCAAACGTCGTAGTCATCGCCACTGGCGTGCGATTCCTGCACAAGTTTCACGGCCTCCGCGCCGCTGAGCGTCCATTTGGTGCGAAGGCCCATTTTATCCAGCAAGAGGGCGGCGTGTTCGCAGGTATCGTGGTCATCATCCACCACGAGCACCTTGAGCGGATCCAGCGCGCCCTTGCTTTTTTCCATCTGCTGCTCGTTCAGGCCAAAGGGAAGTTCAACGGTAAATTCGGTTCCCTTGCCTTCCTCGCTTTTCACAAATATGGCGCCGCCCAGCAAAGACACAAGATTTTTGGTAATGGCCATGCCGAGCCCCGTGCCGCCGTATTTTGACGTAGTTGATGCGGCCTGTTCAAAAGGAGTATACAGCCTTTTTATGAACTCCTGGCTCATGCCAATGCCCGTATCGCGGATAATGAAGCGAAACCGCACATTGTTGTTCGTTTGGCTGATCTGATGCACCTCCAGTCGTATGGAGCCTCCGGCCGGGGTGAATTTAAGCGCATTGGACAGGATATTGATAAGTATCTGGTTAAGCCTCAGGGCATCACCAAGCAGTTCCTCCGCGTCAACCCTGACCAGAGCCACCTCAAAATTCAGTTCGCGTTTCTCCGCCTGCGGCTGAATAAGATTGATGACCCCTTACAGGGAGGCTTGAAAATTGAAAGGCTCATGCGCAATGGTGAGCTTGCCGCCTTCAATTTTGGATATGTCCAGCACATCGTTGATGAGGCCGAGCAGATGCCGAGAAGACAGCGATATCTTGGTGAGGCAATCCTCCATGCGGGCCCGGTCATCAAGCCGGGTCAGGGCAATGGTCGTCATGCCGATGATGGCGTTCATCGGCGTGCGGATTTCATGCGACATGTGAGCGAGAAAATGGCTTTTGGCGGTGCTTGCATTGCGGGCATTCTCAAGGGCGTCGCTCAAAGCCTGCCGATAGGCAAACTCCTTCGTTTGATCGGACAGAACGGTAATGCGCTGGTTCAGAACGCCATTCAGAAAGATAGGGTACACCCGGATATTACAGCGGCGTTCCTCCTTGCCAAGCATGACTTCCCGTTCCTGCATGTCGGTGGAGGTATTTTCAAAAACCTTATCCAGCCACTCGCGGTCCTTGTCTGTCAGAAGAGAATACAACTTGCTGCAGTCATGAAGAAATGCCTCAGTTGGCACGCCTATGACACGCTCGCTGTTTGAGCTTACATACTCAAATGTCTTGTCTTTGGATGAAATAAAAAATACTTCGTCAATGTTTGTTGTAAGCATATTAAGAAGCCTTTCGCGGTAGGCGCTTTCTTTATGCTTCTCCCACTCAAGATTGCGCAAATAGCGGATAGAATATATAATGATGATTCCTATAAGAAGCGTGGCAATGATGGATAGTTCTCTCAGTTCCTCCATCTGTTTCAGGATTTCATCACTGCGGTGTGTGGCGTTCTTGCTCAAGTTGGTCAGCAGGCTGTCAAATTTCTCAAAATAGGGGAGAACTTCACGAATATAGTATGTATTGATGTATTCGAAATTCGAATTGCCCAGAAGCTCGTTAACCATAACTCGTCGGGCTTGCCACAAATCAAGCATGCTTTTTTTCAGATCAGCCAGTTCTTTCTCGTTCCCCCGAAATTTGAGAGAAATTATCTCCAGCGACGCTTCCTGCATGCTTTTCTGTTTTTGCAGAATTTCGTCAATCTCGGCCGCTGTGATGCCGGGTGTGGCAAGCAGGGTGGGCAGAGAGGTTCGCATGCCATAGAGAAGGTTTTTCATTTCCTCCGCTTTACGCGTGACTGTATAGGGATATTCATAGAGCTTATTTGTCGATTCTCCCAATTTGTACATAGAGGAGCAAATAAACAGAATATAAAAAACGGAAACAATATAGAGTATAATTTGCCATCTTGGTTTTTTGACAAAGAAAGAACTCTGCGTCTTGGCATAGTCTTTAGATGAATTGTTAGTCGTGGATGGCATTTTGGGGTTTCTCATATATTATTGTTGATGGGATATGCAATAGAGTCGATATGTTGATGCGCCATTTTTTCGCCTTCCATGCTATGCCCGGATTACATTGCAAAGATTTTCATAGCTGCTGGCTATCTCTGGCATCATATCGACGGCCTCTTTCCATTCACCGGCGCGAATATGACTTTCTTGCAGAATGACAAGCTTCTGCATGGCCGCGCATCCTATGGAGCCGCACACGCTTTTCAGCGTATGCGCCGCTCTGCCCGCCGTCTCCCAATCGCTTGCGGCCAGCGAATCCCGCAACAGGGCATAGCTTTTTTCGTTGAGAAACTTCTGCAGATAGCGCTCAAGCATGGCTTCATTCCCCATAAAGCGTTCAAGCGCCTCGTCCACCATAATGCCGCCCGCCTCAAGCCGCATTTTTTTTGCCTGATCCATGGTTGTCTCCTTATTTTTTATTCCGACCTGTTGTCATAGAGACTGCGAAGCCTGGGTTCAATTTCCTGAAAAGACGTCAATATTTGGGGATTGAAAACGCCGCATTCGCCGCCGACAATCATGCCAAGCGACACTTCAAAACTGAACGCTTTCTTGTAGCAGCGCGGGCTGACCAGGGCGTCATACACGTCTGCGATGGAGACGATTTGCGCCCATAAGGGAATATCGTCGCCCTTGAGTCCCTCCGGGTAACCGCGTCCGTCCCATCTTTCGTGATGATATTTGGCAATATCATAGGCATATGAAAAAAAAGGCAATTCCTTCATTTGCGGAATTTTCTCCAGAAGTTGCCCCCCCTCCGTCGTATGCGTTTTCATAACCTCAAATTCTTCGGGGGTAAGCCGGCCCCGCTTGTTCAGGATGGCGTCGGGAATGGAAATTTTCCCCACATCGTGCATGACGGCGGCCAAAGAAATATGCTCGATTTCCTCTGTGGAAAAATTGTTGCCCAGTGGGGAGCTTTCAAGAAACAGCTTGGTTATGTCATGTATTTTTCTGATATGCGCGCCAGATTCGCCGCTGCGAAATTCAATGGCGGTCGAAAGTGATTCTATCATCCCCATAGTCAGATGCAGAATTTTTTTGCCTGTTTCAGCAGTTGATTCTGTTGATGATCCACAACATTGGAAAGGCGTTTTCGTGATGCAAAAAATTCAATGACCGAGTTCACACGTCGCTGCACAATATATGAAGAAAAAGGCTTGCTGATAACATCCATCACGCCGAGTTCATATGCCTGTTTGATAATATGTACGTCTGTTTCTCCTGTAATAAGAAAGACAGGAATATTATTGACGACGCCGTCTTCGCTGAGTTTCTTCAATGCCTCAATACCGCCCATCACAGGCATGATCACATCCAGAAGAACAGCGCAGATTTGCTGCCCGTATTTCTGTATTTTCTCGAGGCATTCTTTTCCGTTTTCAGCTGGTTCAACAGAATAATCCGCAGTAAAAATATTGCCAAGGATATCACGATTTATTTCATCATCGTCAACAATAAGAATTATATTGGGCGTAGCTTTTTCATGTATGGAATTTTCGATTGTTTCTATCAAGCTGGGCAGGTATTTCATTTTATTGTCACGCAGTTGCAGTTATTGGGGAAGGAGCGCGCAAATCAGCGGCCTGGCGTGAGGAAGCGATATCGCGTGTGTGCCGAAAATAATTTTATATATGAAAAATCAACAGTTAGTCAATATTGTCATGAGAGTAAAATTTCTGACCCCATGCGCCTGTCGCATCTTTATTTGGTTTTCATACTATGCTAGTATGTTATATGCTGGATTGTCATTGCCGTCATGCGCGGCATATCGAAAGCGTCAAAAAGCGCGGACGCAGGGCGGGCGTCATTCGTCGGCGAAACCTCTCAGTTTGTCTGCTTCTCGGAGAATGTCCTGTTCTGGAATGATTTGTGAAAATCTTCTTGACTTTGAAATTCATTTTCAATAAAAATCAAGGAACAACGTCAGCGGGAACGGCTTTTCCGCCATGGGGTCAGCGGAAAAGCCACAACCAGGAGAAAAATCATGTGCGTTACCTTGATTGGCGGTATGGACAGGTTGAAGCCCGAATACATGGCGGCGGCCAGAGAGGGCGGGCACAGTCTCAAATGCATCAGCCGCAATGAGCGTAATTTTGTTGAAAAAATCGGCAATCCTGATGCGGTGATCGTATTTACCAACAAGATTTCCCACGAGGCCAAACGCAAGGCCATGCAGCTTGCGCGTGCGCGCAATATCCCCATCCGCATGGTTCATTCCTGCGGTGTATCGTCTTTACGCGAGTGCCTGCGCTCATCATGATCGCTTGACATTTCAGGGACGACTGGTTATTTGGCACAGGAAATGAATTTCATTTTACCATGATCCGTCAGTGGGGTCATATCAGGGTGGCGGATTGCGGGCGGCTGGACATGCCTGACGTCCGACACGCCGAAGAGGAGGATTGGGCATGAGTGCGGTGAGGCAGTTCAAGTCGGCGCAAAATGCGCGGGAAAATTCGCGCGCGGCGGTGCGCATTGCGCTGGCGGGCAATCCAAACTGCGGCAAGACCACGGTCTTTAACGGCTATACCGGGGCCCGCCAGCATGTGGGCAATTATCCCGGCGTCACGGTGGACAGAAAAGAGGGCGGCATTGTTTTCGGCGGTGAGCCCGTGACGCTGGTGGACCTGCCCGGTTCCTACAGTCTGACCGCTTATTCCCAGGAAGAACTGGTGGCCCGGCGTGAACTCGCGGGCAACAACGTGCAGGCCGTCATTGACGTGGTGGATGCCTCCGCGCTGGAACGCAATCTGCTGCTGACCGTGCAAATGCTGGAAATGGGCATGCCCGTGGTGCTGGCCTGCAACATGATGGACGAGGCCAGGGAGGCGGGCATTCATATTGATATGGAACGGCTGGGCCATTTGCTCGGCATTCCGGTGCTGCCCATGGTGGCCCGCACGGGCGAGGGCCTGCAAAAGGCGATGCAAACGGCGCTTGAGCTGGCCCGCGAGGGCAAGCGGGAACCGTTGCGCCTCTCCTACGGCTCTGATCTCGATGCCCTGATTGCCGCTCTGGAGAAGAAAATCAGCGGCGGGGGCATGCTGGCGCGGCGTTATCATCCGCACTGGGTGGCCCTCAAGCTTGTGGAGGGCGATGAAGAAATCCGTTCCGAAGCCGCCGCTGACAATGCGTCTTTGGCGGCAGAGCTGGAGGAACTGTGCAGAAAAACCACAGCCCATGTGCGCGGCACGCTCAACGCCAGCATGGAATCCGTCATTACCGACCATCGGTACGGCTATATCCACAGCCTGCTGCGTGACGGCATCATCCGGCAGGATCCGGGCAAGGATCGTCTGGCTCTTTCCGACAAGCTGGACAAGGTGCTCACCAATACCTTTCTGGGGCCGCTGATCATGCTGGGCGTGCTGTACCTCATCTATCAGATTACCTTTGAGGTGGGCGCGTATCCCCAAGGATGGGTGGAGGACGCGTTTGCCTGGCTGGGCGACTTCTGCACCGACGTCATGCCCGAAGGGCTGGCCCAGTCTCTGGTGGTGGATGGCATTATTGCCGGCGTGGGCGGGGTGGTCAGCTTCGTGCCCCTGATCATGATCATGTTCGCCCTGATCTCATTTTTGGAAGACAGCGGCTATATGGCCCGCATGGCCTATATGATGGACCGGATTTTCCGCTTCTTCGGCCTGCATGGCGCTTCTGTGATGCCCTATGTGGTTTCCGGCGGCATCGCGGGCGGTTGCGCCATCCCCGGCGCCATGGCCACACGCACCCTGCGCAGCCCCAAGGAAAAGCTCGCGACCCTGCTGACCCTGCCGTACATGACCTGCGGGGCCAAGCTGCCGGTCTTTCTGTTGCTGGCCGGAGCCTTTTTTCCGGAAAACGCGGCCACGGTCATGTTTCTGATCATGATCGCCGGCTGGGTGGCGGCCCTGGTGGTGGCGCGCCTGTTGCGCTCGTCCATCGTCAAGGGCGAAGCCACGCCCTTTGTCATGGAGCTGCCGCCCTACCGCATGCCTACCCTGTTCAGCGTGCTGCTGCATTGCTGGGAGCGCGCCTGGATGTATCTGAAAAAGGCCGGGACCGTGCTTCTGGCCATTTCGGTGATAATCTGGGCCGCGATGACCTTTCCCTCCCTGCCTGAAGACGCCGCCGCTCCGTATGAACAGAAAATCGAACAGATAGAGACGCGCCTCAGCGCCCTCCCTGAAGGCGCGGCGGAGCGCGAGGCATTGGAGGAAGAACTGGCGGGCGTGCGTGACCAGCTTGGCGAGGAGGAACTGGCTTACTCCGCGGCCGGGCGCCTCGGCAGACTTGTTGAGCCCGTAACCAGGCCCGCCGGTTTTGACTGGCGCACGGATATTGCCCTGCTGGCCGGCATAGCCGCCAAGGAAGCCGTGGTGGCCACCATGGGCACCGCCTATGCGCTGGGTGAGCAGGATCCTGAAGACGCAGCCCCCCTGGCCGAGCGCCTCAAGGGGGACGCCGCCTGGTCCAAGGCCACGGCGCTGTCGCTGATGCTTTTCGTGCTGCTCTATTCCCCCTGCTTCGTTGCTCTGGTGGTCATCCGGCAGGAGGCGGGAAGCTGGGGATGGCTGGTCTTCAGCATAGTGTTCAATACGGCGCTGGCCTATGCGGTGGCTGTGACGGCCTATCAGGTGGGCAGGGCTGTCTGGGGATAAAACGGCAAGATAGCCCGTTCCCGCCGGAACGCGACCGTGATGAGAGCCCGCGCCGCCCGCCTTGACAAAGGTTGTGCGGCGCGGGCATTATTGGGATTGTACTCTGGCCCCGTCAGCCCGACGACATGGCCGGCATAACCTGTTGCTTCCGGCGTGTCCGGGTGCGGGAGGGCATATGGCTACTCGAACCGGAGCCTGTCTGCTGGTCCTGCTCGTTTCCCTCTGCTTCTGCACCGGCGCGCACGCCTGGGACGCCTATGTGGTGCGGGTGGAAGACGGCAACACCATTTCGGTCTGTGAACGGCCGGACAGGGATGAACCCTCTGTCATCCTTCGTTTTTATGGCATTGACGCCCCGTCGCAGAGGCAGCCTTTCGGTCGCGAAGCGCGGGATTTTCTGCTCCGTCTGATGCCGAAAGGCACGAAAGTGAGCGTGGACAGTGTGGGCGCGGACGACCAGCTCACCATGAACGCGCTGGTGCAGGTAGCCGGAAAATCCGTCAACTACCAGCTTTTGATTGAGGGCCTGGCCTGGGTGAACCGTTTGACATGCAAGGCCATGTTCTGCCGCCGCTGGTACATTCAGGAACATCAGGCCGTTGTGAACCGGCGCGGCCTGTGGGGACTGAATATGAGCACGCCGCCCTGGCAGTGGAGCCGATGACCGGCGGCGGAAAACACAAAGGAGCGGATATGAGCGCTGCATGCCCGCAGGAGGTGCGGGATTTTCTGGACAACTGGCGGGCCGACCCTCTGAACGCGCGTCAGGCATTCACGGCCTACAGGGACTTTCTCGCGAATCTGCCCGGCGTGAGCCTGAATTTCAAGGCCCGGCCGGGCGTCAGCTATTCCCTGCGGGCCCGGCATGAGGCGCAGCGACAACGCGAACTTTTCGCGCTTGTGGATGTGGTGGACGATGAGCCTGAAAGCCGCTGGCTGTCTGTCTGCTTTTACGCCGATATGATTACGGACCCGGAAGAACTGGGCGACTATGTGCCGGAAGGGCTGATGGGCGAGGACGCCTGTTGCTTCAACCTGGATAAGGACGACGCGACCATGCGCGACTATATCGCCGCGCGTCTGGCCGAAGCCGCCAAAAGCGCCGCCGCGTGAGCTCCGCGGGCATCCCGGCCACATCCTGTTGCGTGGCCATAGATTTTGAAACATCCGGTTATGCGGCCCACTGCGCCTGCGCCGTGGGGCTTGCGCGCATTGAGGGCGGTCGCGTTGCGGACTGTTTTTACAGCCTGTTGCGGCCGCCCTCCACACGGGTGATGTTTACGGAAATTCACGGTCTGACCTGGCCCATGCTCAAGGATGCGCCCACGTTCGCCGAGGCATGGCCGGAGGCGGTCGCTTTTTTGCGCGGCGCGCGTTTTCTGCTGGCGCACAACGCCTCTTTTGACCGTCGCGTGCTGACGGCCTGCTGCCGGGCCGCCGGACAGCCCGCGCCGAATACGCCCTTTCTCTGCACCCTGAAGGGCGCGCGGCGCAGCCTGCCTCTGCCGTCCAAGAAACTTGATCAGCTTTGCAAATATTTCAACATCGCCCTGGATCACCACAATGCCGCGTCTGACGCGCAAGCCTGCGCTCAGGTTTATCTGCGTCTGCGCGCCCTGGGCGTTACGGACGCCCAGATGCGCCTCTGAACCCGGCAAAATTCCGTCTCTGCCGCTTCTTATGCCGCTGGCTTATTTCCCGCAGAATGAATCTTGACTTTTGACAGAGTCAAAGTTCAAAGGCGCGCGCTACCGGCGCCTGCACGTCAACAGGCGGCCCCGCGTCTCGCGGCGTCTGCCGGCGTTCTCCGCCGGCAGGGCGTTTCAAGCTGAAACGCTTTATGGGCCGTTCCGGCCCAGGCTCTGGTTTTGCGTGCAGCCGACGAAAGCCTGACGCCATGCCTGTTCCGCTTTGTTTTCCGAAAGCGCGCTACGCCAAATGCTTGGCGCCGCCTCCGTTTTTATCATATAATATGTTTGATTCATTATAATAGTTTATTCTGGAACGCTCTTTGCTTGTCCTGGGCATGCATTTCTCTCGGGAATGCGGGAGGCGTTATGAAGAGTTTGTTCAACAGCCAGATTGGTCTTGTCGGTCGGGTCATGGACATGCAGCTTCAGCGGCAGAACGTGATCACCAGCAACCTGGCCAACGTGGAAACCCCCAATTACAAACCGCGCGAACTTGCTTTTGAAAAAGAGCTGCAAAGCGCGCTGGGGCTTGACATGCGGGGCCGCATGAGCATCACCAGCGAGGGGCACATGCCCGCGGCGTTCAATCCGGACAATTTCGGCCCCGAGTGGTCCAAACAGTTCAAACCTCGTCAGATTCACGGCGAAGATCGCGTCAATCTGGACAAGGAAATGGCCAAGCACGCTAAAAATCAGTTGCAATATACGGCCCTGACCCAGGTTATGAGCAAGACGTTCGAGGGCATATCCACCGTCATTGCGGACGGCAAACAGGTTTAGCCGGGAGATCGTCATGGATTTTCTGACAGCGCTTGATATCGGAGCTTCCGGGCTCACGGCGGATCGCACCCGCATCAATACCATCGCCATGAACCTGGCCAACGCCAAGACAACGCGCACGCCGCTGGGCGGCCCCTATCGTCGGCGCACGGTGGTTCAGGCCGCCACGGATGTGGATGATCCCTTTTCCGTGCACATGCGCTCGGCTTTGGACCGTGAGCTCAAGGGGGTGCGCGTTATGGCCGTGACAATGGACAAACGCCCGCTCAAACAGGTTTATGAGCCGGGGCATCCCGACGCCAATGCCGAGGGCTATGTTTCATATCCAGATATCAATGTGGTGGAGGAGATGGCCAACCTGATGAGCGCCCAGCGCAACTATGAGGCCAACGTCACCACGGTGGAAGCCATCAAGGGCATGTACAACAAGGCTCTTGAAATAGGCAAACCATAGTTTTCGCAGGCAGCAAGGAGTAGGTTATGAGCGTTCAGGCACTGGGCTTGCGGGCTTACAGCGACGCGTTGCGGCATTTCAACAAGGTGGACAGCTCTCTCAAGCAGGGCATGCCCGTGGGCAAGCAGACGCTGTTTTCCCGCACTCTGGATCAGAGTCTGCTGCGCGACAGTGTGGACAAGGGGGAAACCTTCGGCGCGCAGGCCGACTTCATTCGCTATCCGGATCAGCAGCATACCCCTGTTGTGCCGGACAACAGCTTTACCAGTACGGTCACAAATTCCCTGAACAAGGTCAATGAGCTGCAAAACGCCAAGGCCCAGGCCATTGACGATTTCGCATCCGGGCGCACGCAGAACGTGCACGAGCTGATGATCACCATGCAGAAGTCCAGCCTGGCCATGAAACTGACCAGCGCCGTGCGCGGCAAGGTGCTGGAGGCGTATAAAGAAATTTCCAAAATGCAATTCTAAATGAACGCTTCACCGGCTAGCGTCCGGGTTCAAGGCATTAATATAAAAGATGCCAATGGCGGCGCAAAAGGCGAAAAGGAATACGCGCCGCATCGTTCACAGCGCATGGCAATTTCGGGCCAGCCCTTGAGCCCGCCAAACATGATTTCTCTTTCGCGTCGCTGTTCATGAAGCTCATTGTCATGGGCCGCCGGCTCTTTCCGGCCGCGCCGGCCCGGAATATTTTTTGAATTCTGGCAAGTTCACGCTTGAAGCATGCCTTGCTGGCCGCGCAAGCGCAATTTGTGCAACTCAGTTCCTTGGGACGGAGCATATATGGAGCGACAACGTACAATATTGCGGAGTATTCTGGACGCGGCTCTGAAGGCGGTGGCTCCAGATGAAGCTATTTTGCGTCATATGCACCTTGACGGAGCGGGCGGCCTCACGCTTGTGGCGGACGGTCGCGGCCAGAATCTGGCCGGCCGTCGGGTGCGGGTGCTGGGGGCGGGCAAGGGCGTCGCGCCCATGGCTCTTGCTCTGGAGGATATGCTGGGGCAACGCATTGATGAAGGCTTTATCGTTGTCAAGTACGATCACGGCTTGCCTCTGAAGCGAATACGGCAGGCCGAGGCCGGGCATCCCGTGCCGGACGAGTCCGGCGTGCGGGCCGCCGCGCGCATGCTGGACATGGCCCGAACCTGCACGGAACAGGACTTGCTGATCTGCCTGCTCACGGGCGGGGCCAGCGCCCTGACGCCGGCTCCCGCTCCGGGTCTGAATCTCGCTGACCTGCAGCGAACCACCCAGCTTTTGCTGGACTGCGGGGCCGCCATTCACGAACTCAACGCCGTGCGCAAGCACCTGTCGGCCTTCAGCGGCGGGCAACTGGCCCGCGCCGCCGGCGGCGCATCCGTGCTCAGCGTCATTGTATCCGATGTGGTCGGCGACCCGCTGGATGTCATTGCCTCCGGGCCCACAGCGCCGGATGCCTCCAGCTTTGCCGACTGCCATGAAATACTCGCTCGTTTTGGCCTTGAAAACAGGTTGCCTGTGGCCGTGCGGGAATATCTGCGCGCCGGTCTGGCCGGGCGCGTGCCGGAAACGCCCAAGCCGGGCGATGCTCTTTTCAGCCGGGTGCGGAACATACTGGCGGCCACCAACCGCCAGGCTCTGGATGCCGCCGCGCGCGCCGCCGAGGCTTGCGGTTATGTTCCCTGCGTGCTGACCGACAGAATGACGGGCGAGGCCCGGCAAAAAGCCGTGGAGCTGACGCGCGAAGCCCGGCGTCGCAGCAAGCTTCTGGGGCCGGACGACATGGGTTTCTGCCTGCTGGCCGGTGGGGAAACCACTGTGACCATCCAGGGCAGGGGCAGGGGGGGACGCAATCAGGAGATGGCCCTGGCGGCCGCCCTGGAACTGGAAGATCAGCCATGCGTTTGCGCTCTTTTCGCGGGAACGGACGGTACGGACGGCCCCACCGGCGCGGCGGGCGGCTTCGCCTTCAGCGACAGTGTGACCAGGATGGGGGGACGTGAGGCCGCCAGAAGCCTGCTGGACGAAAACGACAGCAATGCGGCGCTGACGCTGAGCGGCGATCTGCTGATAACCGGGCCTACTCGCACCAATGTTATGGATTTGGCGGTGCTTTTGGTGGAGCGGCCCTAGAGTCAGGCCACATTAATGGGCTGTTGGTCAGGCGAGCGGAAAAATCTCCCTTTTTGCCGACAGGCAAAACCCACGTGGATTTTGGAACCCGCAAAACGAGAAAAGGGAACCTGAATTTTCAGGCTCCCTTCGGGGTAATCTCATAACTGGTCGGGATGAAAGGATTTGAACCTTCGACCCCTTGAACCCCATTCAAGTGCGCTCCCAGACTGCGCTACATCCCGACGCGAGAGATAACTACGCGGCATAGGCGTTTCTGTCAAGAATTTTTCCGTCTTTTTAATCTTCGCGCCACAGCGTCAGGGCCACCAGCGGCGGCAGATAGAGGCTGACATCCTGTTCATAGCGATTTGGCAGCGGTTTGGTGAAGTGCGCCAGCGGCGGGCGCGTCACGCTCAGATTGCCGTGCCCCGCAAAGCGTTTTTCATCGGAAGAGAGCAGTTCCACATATTTGCCCGGCGTCACGGCAAAGGTCAGCTCTTGCCTGGCCTCCAGTTCGTGGAAGTTGAAGGCAAAGAGCAGTCGCCCCCGTTCAAAGGCCAGCAGGCGCTGTTCCTCATGGATGTAGCGGAACAGCGGGGCCTGTTGGAAGTCTGCCTCGTGCGCGGCCACCAGATCGCGCAGCAGGGCCTTGTCCCAGGCGGCCAGGCCGGCATATTTGAGATCGGGCCGATCCGCCAGGTGCCACTGGCGATGGGCGTGGGCCTCGGCGTCCAGCCATTCCGGGTGCCCGAACTCATTGCCCATGAAGTTGAGATAGCCCGCATCCGCGGCGCTCAGGGTGATCAGCCGCATCAGACGGTAAAAGGCCAGACCGCGCGAGACATTCCAGTTTTCTCTGTCCACAGACATATAATGGTACATGTCGTCGCCCATCAGCCGCCAGATCATGGCGTCGTCGCCGTTGATGCACTGGTCGTGACATTCCACATAGCTGATGGTGCGGTCATAGGGCCGGTGGTTGGTCATCTCGTGCCACAGGCTGCCCATGTCGCGCGGGGCCTTGACGCATTTTCCCCAGTAATCGGGAATGCCCATGGCAAAACGATAGTCAAAGCCAAGACCGCCTTCATGCGGCGGGCAGGTCAGGCCGGGCATGCCGGAAAATTCTTCGGCAATGGTCATGGCCCGGGGCCGCAGCTCGTGGCTCAGGGCGTTCGCCAGGCAGAGGTAGAGTTCACCATTCTCATCCGCGCGAGGTTCACCATTTTTGCCGTAAAAGCAGCGCCCCACATGCGAAAAATCATCGTCCACGCCGTGATCAAGGTAGAGCATGTTGCCCACCGCGTCAAAGCGGAAGCCGTCCACACGAAATTCCTCCAGCCAGTAGCGGCAGTTGGAGAGCAGAAAGCGACGCGTCATTTCCTGGCTGTAATCAAAAGAGGGCGTACCCCACTGATTGAACTTTTCGCTGAAAAAGTAACGGCTGCCGTCGTAACAGGCCAGGCCCTGTTCGGTATTGGCGCAGGCGTGGCCGTGGGTTATGTCAAGAATCACGGACAGGCCCAGGCCGTGGGCGGCGTCCACCAGCGCCTTGAACTGATCCGGCGTGCCGTAGCGCGAACTGGGCGCGAAATAGCTGCTGACCTGATAGCCGAAAGAGCGGTACAGGGGATGCTCCAGAATGCCCATGAGCTGCACGGCGGTGTAGCCATTCGCCTTGATTCTGGGCAGGATGGAGCGGCTGAATTCGGCGTAGCTGCCCACGCTTTCGCCATGATGGCTCAGGGATGACTGCGCCATGCCCACATGAGCTTCATAAATGCGGGGGAAGATCGACGCGCCGGGACGTCGATGGCAAAAGCGATAAGGCTGCGCGGGGGCCCAGAGCCGCGCGCACCACTGGGTGGGCACGGTTTTGTCCTGTTCCACCCACTGGGCAAAGGCGGGAACACGGCGCAACGGCGGCGCGTCCAGGCGGCATTCTTTCTGCGCCAAAGCATCCGGCTTCGCGGGAAGCTGTACGCGCAGTTCCACATAGTCGCCGTGCGCCAGGGCATCCGGCGGCAGAATCAGTTCAAAGATGCCGTCTTCCTTGCGCTGGAAGCGGTGGCTGGCATGGCGCTGGAAATTCAGCTTGTCCGTGGTCAGCCAGACGGCGCCGGCCTGGGGCATGTATTCGCGCCAGCGCCAGCGGTACACGCCTCTGGCGTTTTTGACGCGGTGCGGCCCCAGACTGGCATGCAAATTGGCATAGGCGCGCAACGAGCCGTATTGCGCGGTGATGCGCCTCATTTCCTCCTCAAAGCGGCGGCTGCGGCGCAGCAGAAAATTCCGATACGGTTCCAGGGATGGATCTTCCAGCGGATTTCGAGGCGGGCAAAAGGGCATGGCGGCCTCACAGGATGTCTGTCTGCGTTGTTCAGCCCGACAGCGGCGGGGCTCAGGCGCGGCATGCTTTCCCGGCCGGCGGTTCAGAATGGAGCGAACGCCGGCCGGGCGGGGCCATGTCAGTCGTGTTTACGCCATTCCTTGCCGGAAAGCGTGGCCAGACACTGGATCAGCGCTTGCGTGCCCTGACGGCCGTGGCCCTGGGCCTGCATCATGCGGTAAAATTCTTCCGCCAGAGTCACGCCCGGCAGCACCAGACGCAGGCGGCGGCATTCCTCCAGACAGAGGCCCAGGTCTTTGATGAAATGATCAATAAAGAAGCCGGGGGCGTAGTCGGTCTTGAGCAGGCGGCGGCCCAAAGTGCCCATGGCCGTGCTTCCCGCCGCGCCGGGTACGACCAGCTCCAGCCATTGGGCCACATCCAGGCCCGCCTCCTGCGCGAAAAGCAGCGATTCGCACACGCTGAACATAACCCCGGCCACAGCCGCCTGATTGGCAAGCTTGGCCTGCTGGCCGGAACCGGCCGGGCCGCAGTGCAGCAGACGTTGCCCCATTTTGGCGAAGCAGGGCTCGGCGCGTTCAAAGGCCGCTTTGTCGCCGCCCACAAAAATGGAAAGCCGGGCTTCCCGCGCGCCCACATCGCCGCCGGTCACAGGCGCGTCCAGCGCGGCGCAGCCCCGGGCGGCCGCCGCTTCGGCGATGCGCCGGGCCAGAGCGGGGCTGGAGGTAGTCATGTCGCAGACGATGCCGCCCCCGGCCAGCCCGCGCAAGGCGCCGTTTTCGCCCAGCATGACTTCCTCCACGTCACTGGGAAAGCCCACTATGGAAAAGACGATATCAGATGCGGCGGCCACGGCGCGCGGGCTGTCTGCCCATTGCGCGCCCCGGGCTATCAGGGCGTCGGCCTTGGCCCTGGTGCGGCTGTAGACGGTCAGCGGCCAGCCCGCCGTCAACAGATGCCCGGCCATGGACGAACCCATGACGCCGGTTCCGATCCAGCCGATACGCAGTTTTTCCGCCATTATCAGACTCCTTTGCTACTGGAAGCGACGTTCCAGAATTTCCTTTTGCATGGTCTCTCGCGGCAACGGCTTGTTTTTGCGCAACAAATCCACATGGCGACGGAACAGAGCCAAGTTGCGACGCATGTTTTCGTTGAAGGGGTCATGACCGCTGAAATCCTTGCCCAGCGATTCCTCGGCGGCGGTCAGGGCCTCCCGCGCGAGCAGCGTGCCGTCATCCACCTTGCTGCGGTAAAAGCTCAGGGATTTGTCCAGGCTGGTATCCAGCATGGCAATGCCTCTGCGGGCAGTATCCATGATCTGGCGCAGTTTTTCAAGGCTTTGACCCCCGGTGGTTTTACTGTCGCGCTCCATGCTCTGCAACTGGCTTTGCAGGCTGTTGCGGCGGCTGGCGTAATTGCGGATGGTTTCGATCATGTAAACGCCGGTGCGCAGCAGGGACTGGGCCTCCAGCTGTTTTTGACGCTCCAGCATGATATTGTTGTCTTTGATGGTGTCGCGCAGCTTTTGCAGATTGCTTTTAACCGCCGGATCACGGGCCATGACCAGCATGCGATCCAGTTCTTCCAGGGGGTTGCGGGCGGCCTGCATGTGGGGGGTCATGCTTTCTCCGGCCCTGTTCCATTCCGACAGCAATGCTTCAGGGCGGTCGCCTCCGGGCGTGTTGATGCCTGAAATCACCGGTCTGAAGCCCAGATCACGGGCATGGGCCGGGCCTTCGACCAGGAAGAAAGGCGTTTCCTCGCGGCGACCGGGCAGAATTTCCGCATCGCCGGAAAGAAAGGATCCGCCCTTGCGCACAAAGCCGCCGGCGGAACCGTGCAGGCGCCCGGCCAGAGAAAAGCGAAAGCTGTCCAGCACCATTTCAGCCGCATTGCCGGCCGTGTCATACAGCCCCAGAGGGTTCGGCTTGCGTGAGCCGATACGGGCCGCGTTTTCAGGGATGCGGGCCGCGCCCTCGGGGCGGTACACGGCATAGTCGGCTTTGCTTGCCCCTTGCGGCATGGCGAAGAAATCTTCCTGCAACAACTGCTGGCTGCCCGCGGTCTGACCGCCGCGCGCGGCATATTCCCATTCCGTTTCAGTGGGCAGGCGTACAAAACCCACGTTGCGACTGTCGCCGGCGAAACGCGGCAGGGCGTCAGGCGCGTTTTTCAGCAGCCAGTCCGTATAGCGGCGGGTAAAGTCCACGGCGTCGTACCAGCTCACGTCGGTTACGGGCCGGGCGGCCTCAACCGCAAGGCTCTGGCTGTCCGGGCAGGATGCGTCCATGACGGCCCGCCACTGCAGGTTGGTGACCTCATATTTGGCTATAAGATAATAATAATTGCGTCCTTGCGGCGCCGCCTTGCGCCAGGCGGCGGGCAGGTCGGCCAGGGTGAAGGGGCCGGACAGGGCCGCGTTATAGCGCCGGTCGTAGAACGCCCGCTCTGCATTGGCGCTGTCGTCCAGACCGGGACGCACGGGCATGTCCCAGAGAAAGCCCCTGGCCGGCACCGCCACCAGCTTGAAGACCATGCTCAGGTTACAGGGCATGGGCAGCGTGATATCATCGTCAGCGGGCCGGGGATTGCAGGCGTCGGCGGGGGTGGCGCTGTCCTTGCGGGCCAGGGCCGCGTCAGCGGGCTGAAGGCCGCAAAAAAACAGACCCAGCGCCAGAGCGCACAGGCTGAACAGGCAAAGGCCGGGCTTCGGCTCAGACATCGCGGATTACCTCCGAAGGTTCCACGCGCGCGGCGCGCAGGGCGGGCCCCAGGGCGGCCAGCAGGGAAAGGCAGGCCACCAGGGCGAAAGACAGCAGAAAATGACCGGGCAACAGGCGGCAAACCTGCTCCATGCCGCTGAGGCTGGCGGAAAAAAGACGGTTGATGGTCGCAGCGGCCACGGCGTAAACGGCGGCAGCCGCGACTGTGCCCAAGAGGGCGGTGAGCAGGGCCTGAACCAGGGGAAAGAGCATCAGAGCGCCAGTGGCAAAGCCCGCAAGTCGCAATAAACCGAGAATACGTTCCTTGCGTTTGACCCCGGCCAGCACGCTGCTGGCGGTGGAGGCCAGAAAGCCGGCGGCGGCCGCGGCGCAGATCAGCCCAAAGATGAGATTCAGGGCGCGAGCCAGCTCGGCGACCTGCTCAATTTCAGCGGCATGGGTATAGACATCCAGATGTTGACTGGCGAACCCCTGGCGCAGCGTGTCAACCGCATCCAGATCGCGCGCGTACAGGCGGAAGCCGGGATAGACGCGCGGGCCTTCGGGCCGGGGGTCTCCGCTCCATTCGCCGGTTCGACCGTTCAGCGCGTCCATTTCAGGCACGGCGCGTCCGTCGCGGTAGTCTTCAGTCGCTTCCAGCAGGGGCAGGGGAACATAGGCCACATCCTTTTGCTGGGCGGCCAGGGGAAGAACGGCGACCACCCGCAGGCGCACACGGGCGTTCTGCGCCTGCCCCTGATAGCGGCGTTCCACCCGTCCCAGCAGTGTTTCACCCTGGCGCGCGCCCAGTTTTTCTGCGGCTGTGGCGGAAAGAACCACGCCGATGGGCGAAGGAGGCGGCGCGGCGCTTTCATTCGCGTTATTCATCCCGCCCGCCGTGCCAGCCGCATCAGGAGCGGGCATGGCGGGCGCCGCCGCGTGATGGCGGGCCAGCAGGGGATCGCCCGGAGCCGTTGGCTCCAGAGAGGCCACCAGGGTCTTTCGCGTTGCTCCCTCGCCGTTGCTGAGGTTCATGGTGGCGGCAATGGAGCGGGTGCGCGGCAATACAAAGCTTACGTTTGGATGTGCGGCCAGCCGGGCCAGATAGTCGTCTGTATAACGTCCGCTGGTCACGGGCGAGATTTCCAGATTGCGCGGGTCTTCGCGCAGGCGATCCGTGAGCGTCTGCACCACGCCGAATTTGACCCCGTAGAGCACCAGCAGGGGCGTGAGCACGGCGGCCAGCCCCAGCACGGCGCAGGCCGAAAGCAGCCCTTCATGGGCGTAGTCTCTGAAAGCCAGAAGGCAGGCGCGCGCCATGAGCCGCATACGTTCAATCCTCCACAACGGTGTGACGCACGTCGGCAAAAACGCCGTCCGTTTCTGATTTCACCATAAAGCGGATCAGACTGAAACCGGCGTCTGCGGCCATATCCGGCGCATGCGTGACCATGATCATGGTTACGCCCAGTTCACGCGCCAGCTCTGCAAACAAATGCAGTGCATTGCGGGCGTGCCAGGGATCCAGGGCCGCGGTGGGCTCGTCGGCCAGAACAACGCCGGGGCCGTGCGCCAGGGCGCGGGCAATGGCCACCCGCTGACGTTCGCCCACGGAAAGCGTGGCCGGATATTGCTTGAGCAGATGTCCGATGCCCAGGCGCGCAACCAAAGCATCCACGGCTTCCCGGCGCTGTTCGGCAATGCCCAGGCTGCGGCAGTGCAGCAGGATATTCTCTCTGGCGGACAGAAAGGGCAGCAGGCCGCCGGTTTGCAGGACATAGCCCAGATGGCGCAGACGCAGAGAAGCCAGGGCGTCCATTCCGCCGCGCCGCCAGGCGGCCAGCACATCCTCGCGTTGTTCGGGCGTGGGCGCAAAGAAGAAGCGGGCTGCGGATTCGCGCCCGTTCGCCCCCTGAATATCGGGTTTCAGCGCGCAGGCCAGCAGGTCAAGAGCCGTGCTTTTACCGCAGCCGCTGGGGCCGGTCAGGGCAAGCAACTGACCGCGCCGC
Organism: Desulfovibrio sp. SGI.169; assembly: GCF_050313595.1. NCBI lineage: Bacteria > Pseudomonadati > Thermodesulfobacteriota > Desulfovibrionia > Desulfovibrionales > Desulfovibrionaceae > Desulfovibrio > Desulfovibrio sp. SGI.169. The sequence continues at coordinate 66,936 of NZ_JBNPLS010000007.1, forward strand.
GCGTCAAAGGCCCCAAGGCGCAGGCGAAAGCCATCCCGCCCGGGGCGGCTTTTGCCCACGCCGCGCAGGGAAAAGACCAGATCGCCGGTGCTTTTCATCGCAGCCATGTTTGCTGTCCGGCGGCTACGGCAGCATGCTCAGGGGCACGCGGTAGACCCAGTCGCCGGCGTTGGACTGGCCGAAGCTTTCCCAGTTGGCGCGGTCCCGGTCGTATTCCTCATACCGGGCCAGTCGCGACTTGAGCCGGTTGATGAAGGCCGTCTGCTCGCCGATGCTCATGCGGTACCAGTCCTCCTCGCGCAGCAGCATGATGTCGCTTTTATAGGGCAGACCGTCCAGAAACTCGGAGAGTATGCCCAGCTCTGCCAGATTTTTGCCCTGAGTGGGCAGACTGGGATCGCGCGCCATGCGCGCGGAGGCCGAGAGAATGCCTTGAAAGAAATCGCGCGAGTCGGTCTTTTTGGTGCGCTCGGCATTGTCGATGATGGCCTTGAGCTGCGCGCTGAGATCGTTGAGCTGATTTTTGGTCAGCAGCACGGCCACTTCCACGCTGGGGCTTTGCTCATGTCTGGCGAGCCGCTTGAGATCCATATCCGCAATCCAGGAGTTGACCACGCTTGGGGCCTGGTTTTCGCGCGTCCGGCCCAGGTATTCCAGTTGCATGGCATAGCCCAGGGTTGCGGCCAGTTGGGCCGCCCGCTGTTCGGGCGTGGCCCGCTGCGGCGTTTCATCCCTGGGGCGGGTCATGATTCTGCCGCTGGCCGTATTTTTGACCATATCCACCATGCCGTCGGCCAGAGTTTTGGTCACAGCCGCGAACTGGCGCGCGCCTTCCGCCGGGGTGGGCGCGGAAACCGCCAGATAATTGGAACGATTGCCGGAAAGCCTGCTCAGGGCGCGATAGCTCTGCTCGGCATAGCCGTGATTTCTGCTCCCGCCGGGGCTTTTGACATGCAGTGCCGTGATCCAGATGCCCTTTTGCCGTGCGAAGTCATTGAGCTCGTTGACGCCCATTCTGACAGATGCGTATTTGTCGTCGCCGCTCAGAGGGCCCGCGTCGGTGATCAGGAGGATCAGACGCGAAGAGTATTCGCTCCAGTTCAATTCTTCCACTGCCTTGTACACGCCAGCCAGAGAGTCCTCGTTAAAGTCGTGGCTGGAAACCGTGGCTTCGCGCACTTGGGCCAGTTCTTCTTCAAGGTTTTTGCGATTTTCGGCCGTGGCGAAATCGCTGATCACTCTGGAGACATATTCCAGGCCCTGTGTGGCTGTGGTGCTGCTGCGGAAGGCCACCACGGCGAAGCCCACGTTATCGGCCATTTTGTCTCGCTCGATCTTGTCGTAGACCTGCCGAACCACGTTGAGGCTCTGTTCAATATAGGGCTTCATGGAAATGGAGGTGTCGATAACTATGGCGATGCCGGTTTTGGGCAGGCCGTTTCGGGGCTGAGCGTTTTTGCTTTTCGCATAGTCGCCCGGGTCAATGGAGGCCACGCGCAGAAACTTCACCCCGTCAAAAGTGTCCCGCATGGCCAGGATGGGCATGAGATAAAAGCGCTTTTCAGACACCGCCCCATCGCCTGGTTCACTGGCGATGACGGGAAATGTCGAAGGCGCATCCGCGGTTGCGCCGTTTCTGGCGGGTTTGGCGGATGCGCTTGCCGTCTTGAGCAGGGCATCCAGCTGTTTTTCCATGTCCTCAGCGGAGCAGAGGGCGTTGAGAGCCTGTTCCGTTTTGAAAAAGAGAACAGGATCGCGCCCTGTGCGCGGGGTGAACAGCAGCGTCAGAGACTGGTTCCAGTCCGTGGCGTGGGCCGCTTCCAGCCAGCCCGCGGGCTGGCTGGCGGAAGGCCCCACCCGCAGCCAGTCGCCCTGTCGGGCATAGACGTAGAGCACGGTAAAGGGAACCACCGCTTTTTGCAGCACTGTGGCGTCGGCTCTGGGTTCGGCCCGCAGACTGGCCCCCGGATGGCTGACCACCCGTTGGAAAAGACTTTTTTTGCCCTGCTGGAGCAACGGACCGGAGGAATATCCCGGCACGGAAGCCGGTTCGGCCTGGGCAGCGGCGGCGGCCAGGCACAAACACAGGGTAGCAAACAGGGGCAGGCACAAACGGACGCTCAGATGCATTTTTTTCTCCTTGAGCGGAACGGGGCGGGCGGCTCTGCCGCGCGACTGCGGTTCCTGCAGCGCGTTACTTCCAGTTGCGCAGCAGATTTTGAGACTCGGGATCACCCGTGGCCGCTTTGTCCCGCACATGGGCACGCAGGGCGTCCAGCGCCTTGTCGGCTTCGGCCTGACCTTTTCGCGCAGCCTGATCGTACCAGTGCTTTGCCTGGCTCATGTCCACAGGAATACTGCCGCGCGGCAGGAGACTGAGCGGGTCATAAAATTCCCCCACCAGCAGCATTGCTTCCGCATTGCCTTTCTGGGCCGCGTCTTCCAGCAGCAGAAAGGCCGCGTCGCTTTCTTCCGCGTCCGCGCCTTCCCTGCGCATGGGTTTTGCCAGGGCCAGGCTTGTTTCGGGCCTGGCGTCGCCGCGCAATTGCTCACGCGCTGTGGCCAGGGGTGACTTGCCGGCGGGCGCGTGGGGGGCGGCCCGGTTTTGCGCCGCCACGGGTGCGGGCGGCAGGGGCTGCTTTTCCGGCGTTCGCAATGCAAACCACAGCACAGCGCCGCCAGCCAGCAGCAGAAGCAGCAGCGCGCCCGCCAGCGGGACGCCTGTGCCGACTTTTTTCTCACCCCGCCCTTCAGGCGCTTTCGGGGAGGGCTCAGGCACGAAAGGCTCATCCGGTTCCGGGGGTATTTTTTCTTCAGTCGCGGCTTCAGGTTCCGCCACGGTATTCGGCGGCGTTTGGGCCGCGTGGACGGGCGGCGCATAGCCGCCAACGCCCTGGCCGCCGCTGATGCGCGAATAGACCAGATCATGAAGCGCCAGCACGCAGACGCCGACGCCTGGCAGGCTGATGCGGTAGGCGTCCAGACTGTCCATCTCGTCCACCACGGACGGTCCCACGGCCAGGCGCAGGCTGCCGCCGTCATTGTGCCATGCGTCGGGCTTGAGCGCGCTTTCGCTCTCCTGCCAGCCGCCGCCGGAAAGGGTTTTGCCGTCCGACCCCCGGCGGAGCACAAAAACAGGCTCAGTGACATTGCCGGCGTCATGGATTTCGATAATGCCGTGACCTGGGCCGCGAGAAGGGTCTGCTGTGATGGTGGCGCGCATGCTATTCCTTGAAGGCCCGCAAAATGTCGCGCAGGCGGTTGTTTTGTTCTGGATTGACGGTCTGGCGGCCGTCAAAATCCACATTGGCGGTCACGCTGTAGGCAAGGGCCCGTAGCCAGTCCGTATACCAGAGGCGGTCATAGGGCGATTCTTCCTCCGCGATATGCGGCTCGCCCGTGATCGCCGGGGGCGGGCTGAACAGGCAAACGCTTTTGCCGCCGAACAGAATTGTGCGTGCCGCCTGGTCTTTGAAGCGGGGGTCAAAACCCAGCCAGTCCACAAAGGCGTTGACCGCGTCGGCCGCCAGGCTGACCTGCTTCCAGATCAGACGCTCACGCGCCATATTGCTGTAGGCCGTATTGCGGCGCAAATCGGCCTCCAGGTTTTCGCGCAGCTTGCAGCGCGCGGCGGCGGTGATCAGTTCATGACAGAACTGATCCAGCTCTTTGGCGGGTAGGCCGAAATAGTTGCGGGCCTCGGCGTCACCGGCCAGATCGCGCAGGCGGCCGATCCAGTGCTCCAGCGCAAGGCCGGCGAAAAGGGCGGCCGTGTCGCGGGCGTGGTCTTCCTCTCCGCTTTCGGGTATGTCGGAAGCGGCCTGGCTGTCGCCGAAGATATCGCCCAGAATGTCGTCGGCTGAAACCCGCGTTCCGACCACCGGCGCGGGCGCAGGGGGCGCGTCGGCCTGATCGTCCTGGCTTTGCCCGGCGCGGGCGCAGATTTCGTAAAGGTCAAAATCCTTCACCTGGAGACTGTACAAAAATTCTCCGAAAAGCTGTTTTTCCGCCAGACGGGCAAGCAGAGCCACCAGCACGCGTGAAAGCCGCTCCTGCTGGCGTCGCTGTTCCTCGCGGTCATCGCTTTTGTAAAACGGCATGAGCCTGGTCAGCGCCTGTTCGCGTTTTTCCGTCAGGCTGACTTCGATCTGGCGGCGTTTCAGCTCAGGGTTGCAGAGCGGGCGCAGCTTTTCGCGCAGCAGCGCCACGCCGCCGTCGTTAAGCGCCATAGCCGCCTGCCAGACGGTTTCGGGTTCGGCGACATGGCGTTGCACCAGCGGTGACTGCAAAAACGCCTGACGCACTTCTTCCACATAGGCGGTTTGCTCCGGTCGGATGCCGCTTTCCCTGTCGCCGTCAAAGCTGAATATGGCCTCGCTGCGGAAATTGGGGTTGCGCAGCAGAAAAACATTGCGGAAAGGGTGACTGCCGTCCCAGTTTTCCGGCCAGTCATGCTGCTTGCCAAAAAAATCCAGCAACGAGGATTGCAGGCGCGTGGTCCAGCGTGTTTCCACGGAAGGCGTGCCCTTTTTCTTTTCAAACTCCATATCCATTTTGGTCAGCACAAAAAAGAGCGACGGGGCCTTGCCCGCGCGATGGGCCGGATTTTCTCCGTGCGTGGAGCATATCCAGTCATACACGGCGCGCGGCAGATCCTGCACTTCCTGATTGCCGGGCCCGATGCAGAGCAGCATGCTGGTAAGCTCTTTTTCTTCGCAGTAACGCTCGAACAGATAGGCCACCTTGCCGCGCAGGAAAAGATTTTCCAGGGTGCCGGGGCGTTCCAGCTCATGATTGAGGTTTGCGAGTTTCAGGCGCGAGCGGTAGCCGGGAAAGTCCAGCAAATCGGTGTGGTCAAAAAAGTCGTCCGGTTTTTCACGCATGTAGATGGTGATTTCAGCGGTCAGAGCCGTGACCACGGCGCGAGGCAGCGTAGCCTTGCGCCCCCCCGCGCCCAGAATGGTCAGCATGTCCGTGGTTGGTTCGCTGAGGCCGCGCAGCAGCGCCACGTCAATAATGCTGGTCGCGCGTGGGATCAGCGCCTCAATGGGGCAAGCGGCCTCGGCCGGATGCCCCAGGTCGCGCAACGCGCCGCAGAGTTGCAGATAAAGGGCTTGAAATTGCGGCACATTATTCCAGATCAGGCCCAGCAGTTGCGCCCTGTCCTCCAGACCCAGCCGCGGAACCAGTTCCGCGGCCCGCAGCCAGTAGCCTTTTTGCAGCATTTGCGCCCGCGGCCGTGAACTGAAATTTTTGTTAATGTAGTCCCTTAAGTCTTCCATGTCGTCGCCGCTCAGCATGCCGTCAGCCGGGGCATTGGAGGAGCGGGAGGCGCGGGCCTCCAGGGCGTTCAGCGCCTCTGTCATGGCTTCGGGTTGGGGGGCCTCCTTGTGCTCGCAGTCGGCATAATAGGTATTGGCCAGCACACGGGCCACATCCGTTTCAGAAAGCAGTCGCAGGCGGATGGGAAAGCCTTCGGACAGCCCTTCCGGCGGCGTGGTGGTGAAGCGGGTCACCAGCCCCGTGGATTCCTTGCCGCCTTCAGGATTGATCTGGGTGATGAAGTCATAGCTCGCGCTGCCGAAGACCGCTGCCAGAGAACCCCTGGAGTCGCGGGCCAGAGCCGAGATGAGATAGGATTTGCCGGACTGGCTGGGCCCGAATACGCCAACGCACATCTTGCGCCGCGCGGCCTGCTCGCATTTGTGAAAAAAACGTGCCGCGTGCCGCATGTCTTTTTGCAGGGCCGCGCATTCGCCGCCCACAAGCTCGCAATTATCCTGAAGCCAGCTCTCGGCCTGACGGGATTGCTCGGTCAAATGACGGCAAAGCCGTGCCAGATCGGTATCCTGCTGCATAGCCATCCTCATTTAGCACAAATTGACTTTGACTTTTTGCGACGTCAAAGTTCAAAAGCACGCCGGCATCGGCGTCTGACGCGCTGACAGGCTGCGCTTGCGCCACGGCCGCGGTTGTCAGCTCTCGCCGTCAGCAGAGCATTTTCCATATAAAAATGAGCCGACGCATTTCATACGTTACGTGTTCATTGCCGGCGGGCGCCTGTCTCCGCCCGCATGTCGCGGCGGGGATTTTGCGACAGCCCTAGCCGGCGTCGGTCACAATGCCGGTATCCAGCCAGTAGCCTTCGTCCAGTTTCAGCGTTTGCAGGCGTATTTCAAGGTCGTGACGGTTCACATTGCGGCCCTGGTTGTCCGTAATGGCGTCAATGCTGAATTCGCCTTCGCTGCGACGCTCCTTTTCTTCATCAGTACGCGGGGCGTCGTCCCAGATGTCTTCCACGCGCAGGCGCACTTCCACCGTATAGGGCAGACGGCCAGAGGCGCGGGCGCGGGCCTCCTCGCCCGCAAAAGTCAGCAAATGATAGCGGGTGGTGGGCCAGCGTTCGGCGTCCAGCTGACGATAACCAATGGACAGCGGACCGCTGAAGGCCACCTGACGGCTCTGTTCCGTGCCCTCTTTGCTCTCCACGTCCACATTAAACCAGACCTTGGCCCGCCTGAGCTGGCTGTTGATATCCATTTCGCCGATGTAACGCGCTGTGGAGGCAAGGCGCAACGCGCCGGAATCAAAGGAGAACCCCTCAAGATGTCCGTCGGCCAGGGCGCAGAGTATGGCCCCCACCACCACCGTGGTCTTGGGGTCGGTAATCCTGCCCAGCGCGTCGGCAAAGGGATACCAGCCGCCCACATGGTACTGCCGCATGGGGATGATTCTGTCCGGCGGCACGGGCAATTTGGCCAGCACAGGCGCAATGACGCCCTGCCAGGCGCTGGGGCGGCCCGTAAGCAGCAACACGTCGCTGTCATACAAATGCGTCATTTCACAGAGCGCGGACAGGGTGGGCCCCAGCGTCGCCCGAATGGTGGCGTCAACGGCGCGCGGGCGCACCTGAATGGGCACATCCAAAATATTAAAGTTTTGGATGAAAGGAGCCGCGCGGCGCACCAGCGCCTCCACCGCCCGCACAATGGCGGGCTGAGGCCGAGGGGCGCGCGTCGAGGGGCTGAAAGCGGCGGGCGCATTATCCTCCAGAGCGGGAAGCGCCTGTTCTTCCGGCGAAGCAAGGGGATCAGGCTCGAAAAAATCGCCCATAACGCAACTGCAGTCCACATCCCGCATGTCAGGATTCTCACAGGCGGTCAGCAGGCCCAGGGCCACGGGCACGGCGATCTGGCGCACCAGACGCACGCGGGTATTGCGCTCTTCCTGAGACATGCCGATGGCGTCGCGTCCGAACAACTGACCCAGCAGACCGCGCGGTTCGCTCAAGCCCTGCCTGGTCAGTGCGTCGCCAATGGCCGGGATGACATGATTGGCCACAACTTCGCGCAACACCTCGTCTCCGGCGATGTTGAAACCGTCGCGAAATTCGGTGTGCGGCACAATGCGGGCCGTATCTCCCTCGCCGCTGGCCAGCTCATAGGTGGTGATGGAAATATCCGTGGTGCCGCCGCCGATATCAATGGAGGCGACCCGCACACAGGGATGGTCGCCGCAGGCGGCGCGCGGTTTGCCCATCAGGCGAAAGAGGTGGTGGGCGTCGCCATGCTGTTTGACGGCCAGTTCATTGTAGAGCAGAACCAGCTGCGAGCAACTGGCCTCATCCCAGTCGCAGCGCACCTGCGGACTGAGCCGGTAATCTCCGCTCTGGCCCTTGTTCTGCTGCTGAGGCAGATACCATTGGTTCCAGCCCAGAGCGTCCCAGAGCACCCGCACGGCCCAGAGCACCCAGCGCCGGAAAATGCGCTTTTCCGCCACGGGCATGGCTGTGGGCACGGTAAATATCAGTCGTCGCAGCCGCCGGGGCAGATTGGGCAACTCCCGCCGGGCGCGGGTGGCCGGGGAGTTGATGGTCACCAGAGCCTGGGTCAGAATTTCACCCATCATGAAGAGCATCAACGACGAGCGGGTGAACAGCGATTCAAAAATGGGCTCGGCCTGCTGTTTTTGCAAGGCCGGACTTTTTTTGAACAGCGGGTCGCCGAAGCAGGCCAGGGGGGTGCCCTGGGGGTTGAGCTGGCGGGCGAAGAGGCCCCGGCTGACCATGGGTTCGGCTTTGCCGCCGGTATTGTAGCGCCAGCTCTGCTGCCAGGGGCGTTCGTCCCAAAGATAGCGTTTGGGGCTGGACATGCCTGTGACGCCTTCGGCGCAGACAGCCTGCGTGGCCAGCCGAGCGGCTTCAGGGCCGATGCGCACGGCCGAGGGCCAGGCAAAGGCCGGGCTTTGGCGGCCAGAACGACGGGAAAGAGCGTCATTGCCGAAAGTCGCGTCCACAAACTCGACACGGGTTTCAAACGGCTCGGCGTAAATCCGGTCAGGCTGGCTGAGATCTCGCAGTTCCAGCAGATAGCTGTCGTTGAGATTGGTGACGCGCTGGGGCAATGTTTCAACCAGAATGCCCGTGGTCCGGGAGTTGCCGATATCCAGAATCAGATCCACATCCACAGGGGTGTCGCGGTCTGGATTGATGACCTGAGCGGCCAGATCCGCAAGCGCCAGACGCACCGCTTCCAGCCAGGTCAGGTAACTGGCCAGGTGTTCCAGCACATAGGGCGTTTCCTCCTGCCAGGAGCCGCGCCCGTGGTGTCTGGCCTGCCGCCATGCGCTGTAGATGCCGGAAAGCCATTCGTCCACCCAGGCCGCGTTGAGAAACCAGGAGTTGTCGCGCACCTGGTGGGCCAGCATGAAGTGGCCGTGCGCCGCCACATCCTGCGGCGAAAGAGCGTGATATGCCTCGCCCTCTGCGGGTCGGGGCTCCACATTGGTGTCAAAGGCCAGCACCACGCGCAGCTGGCCCGGCTGCTGCTCGGAACGGATGACCCTGGCCCGCGCCCAGTTGGAGGGGCCGCATTCAAAACGTCGGCCGCCGTCGGGCCAGAGCTGGTCCAGAGTGCGCAGAAAGGGAATGGGCAGCCAGTGACCCTCCCAGACGTCAAGGGCGCGGCGGGCGTCCATATCATAATCGTAATCGCAGGCTTGGCCGGTCAGTTGGTCCACAAAACCATTTTCCGTTTCCACCAGGCAGCGCAGATAATGGGTATAACGCCCCCCGATGTCGCCCTCCTGCTTTTTTTCTTCACGAAAATAGCGGCGCAGGCGGCGGATGGCCTCCTCAGAGAGAGAAAAATCCAGAAACTGCGGACAACCGCCGGGGATGATGCTGACCGGCGAAAGATAACGGGGAATGGCGTCCATGCTTATTTCCTTCTGAAGCGGGCGTCCCATTTGTGGCGGGAGCCGCCCAGTTCATTGCCTTTGCACTGGGTACTGCGTTCGCTGCCCGTGCACTCCACCTTCTGGGGCACATATGTGCCGCCGCGCGGACAACGGGCGGAATCGGAATTGAAGAGCAGGCGGTTGCCCTGAAAGCGCGCTTTGGCCGAGCCGCTGCAAACCTGGCCGTTACGTTCGCGAACAAAGCGACGCCCCTTGCCGTTTTTGTCAAAGCAGTATTCGGCGATGATCGGCTCTTTGGAGGGGTGCGAGTACAAACCCGTCTCACTGGTCCAGCAGCCTTCCAGAAAGGCCAGGTCATTTTTCTTGGCCGCGTCGCCGGGGATGTTCAGATCCTCGTTCTTTTTGGGAGTGGGCCTGGGAGTGGGCTGCTCGGTTTTGGGCTTTTCCCGCCTGGGCTTCTCAACCTTGGGCGTATCCGGTTGCAACGGCGTTTCCCCCAGAAAGGGTTCCACCACTTCCGGTTCCGTGAGCGGCTGCTCAGGTTCCTTGACAGCCGCCGGCGGAGTTTCAGGCTTGCAGAGGGCCGCGCGTTCCAGCAATTGCCGTCTGAGGCGGGCCAGTTCATCATCCAGTTGGGCGGCGCGGTTCCTCTCGGCATTCAGTGCCGCGTCGTCCTGCCTGAAGCAGGCGGCCGGCAGAGGCGAGGGCAGGATGCCCAGAGCCGCCAGCAGCAGCCAGAGCAGCAAGAGTAGCAGAAGAAGAGGCAGCAGCCAAGGCAGGCAGCCGGTTCGGGCCGGGGGCGGCGGAACGGAAACCGCCGCAGGCGCGGGGGGCGGCGGCGTCGCGCCCAGGCGGGAAAGGTCTTGCGGTTGCGCGCCCGCTGTGCCGGGCGCAAAGCCCCAGTTTATCAGTACGGGCCTGCCGTCAAGGGACCAGAGGTCGTCGGCGGAAGGATGCCGCAGGGCCAGTCGCAGCAAAAAACCCGAAAGGGCCTGTCTGGCCTGGGCGTCAGCGGTCAGCGACCGTGAAAGCGCCATGATGTCCCGGGCCAGAGCGCCCGCCCTGGCGCGCAACGCCTGCGCCTCGGCTTCAGGCAATTCCTTGAGGGGCCGCGCCTGGCTGTGACCCTCGGCATACCAGTCCACATTGCGGCCTTCCGCGTCATGTTGCGGCTCGGCCAGCAGGGCGGCATGCTCCGGCCCCAGTTTTTGCAGCAGAATGGCCCGTATCTGGGCGTAGCAGTCAGTGGCGAAAATTCCCTGACTGGCCAGGGCGCGCATCTGGCCGCGCAGGCTGACGGCAATCCGCACGCTCATGGTTTGCCTCCCTTGGCGGGTTGAGTCGCCGGAGCCTGGGGGGCCGGACTTGCCTGGCTGAATGAAATTCCCTCGGAGCGCAGATAGTCGGCCAGACTGGCGCTGACAATGGCCAGGCTGGACTGGCGGTAAGATTCGTCATCCAGCTTGATGAAGGTGTTGATGCCCACCACGTCGCCCTTGTCGTTGACCAGCGGCCCGCCGCTGTTGCCCTGGGATACTGTGGCGGTATGCACGATGAGCGGCGGCGTGCGCTGCAGAATGACGCTCACCGCGCCATCAGTATAGACCACCTCAGGCGCGGCGGCGCTGCCCTGAAGCATGGCCGTGAATTGGAGGTCGTCAGCGGTGACTGCGCCGGGGAAACCCCAGGCGCTGACCCGTTCGGTGCGTTTGACGCCGGCGGCCAGCGTGAGCGGCGTGACTGGCGGAGCCTCCCGCACCTCTAAAACGGCGAAATCGCGTCCGCCGGACTGGGTCGCGCGCAGAACCGTGGCGGCCAGCGGCCCCCCGGTCGCCTTGTTAACTACAATGGCCTGGCTGGCGTCGCCCACCACATGGGCGTTGGTGACGATATGGCCCGACGTCACAAAAAAGCCCGAACCCATGGAAAGCCCCTCTTTTCTCTGGGCCAGAATCAGCACAGTCGCCTGTTCCAGAAGCTCGGCCACACTGGACGGCGGGGCCACAGCCGCGCGTTGGGGAGAGTGCGGCTTCTGAGTGGAGGGCGCTTCCGCGGCGGCTGGGGGTCTGGCCGGCGTCACGGGCGATATTGGCCAGGTCAGACCGTCAGGCGGGCTTATTGCGTCCAGTTCCCGCTGGACGTCGCAAGGCTGTTTTTCCAGCAGCGGGCGCAAACGTTGAAGAAAAGCCTCACGGGCCTGGTTGCTCTGTCGCGCCTCAGTTGTCTGCCGTTCAAGGGCTGCGCGACGGGATTCCGCCGCCTGCCATTCTTTCCAGACCAGCCAGGTCGCCAGTAGAAGCAGACAAATGAAAAGCGGCAAGGCCCAGAACCAGGGGCTTCGATACCAGGGAGCCGCCACAGGCGGCGACTGGCGTTCGGCGTCGCCCGCCGGAGAGGCTGCGCCGGAAGTGGAATCTGGAGTGGTGTTTTCGCCGTCTGTCATGCGCAAGCTCCGCTTTCACACGCCCCGAACGGGGCAAAGCGCGGCCCGTACCGCAGACAAGCGCAACACGGGCAGGGCGCGGTTCAGATCACTCAAATCAAAAGATTGTCCACCGTCTGCTGATAGGCGTTCAGACGCGAATCCACATCCTGGCGGGTGTTTTCCAACTCCTCGCGGGAGGTTTTCCACTGTTCGGCCTGGGCCGTGACCGCGCTTTGCCTTGGGGCCGGGGCCGGCTTGGCGGCGGCGCGTCTGACCTTGGAACTTGCGGAAGCACGCCTGGCTGAAGCCGGTTGAGCGGCGGTGTATTGCTCTGCCAGAGCCTGCTGGTATTCGCTGTCCTTCTGGGCCATAGTCGTCGCCGTGCTGTTCAGGATGAAGGATGTTTCCTCCAGGCCGCTGCGGATTTCAGTGTAACGGTTCTGGAAATCCAGGCGGGAGATCTGTCCTGCCTTGAACTGGTTGGCCGCCAGCTGAAACTGTTCGTCATAGCATTTGGCCGCCACCCTGGCTGCGGCTGTGGCCCGGTTCATGCTGGCCGCCTCTGCGCCCAACTGGCGGGAATATGCCTGCATGTAGGCGGCGTCACGGTCGCGCGCCTGGGATTTGCCGTAAATATTGCCGGCCACAGCGCCGGAGACGCCGCCCACGGCCGCGCCGGCCAGCGCCCCTTCCACCTTGCCGGTTGCAAGGCCGCCGATCAGCGCCCCCAGCAGGGCGCCGCCCGCGGCCCCCACCGCCGTGCTGGCGCCGGCGCTGTTTTCATCCTGCCGCAACTGGGCCACAGGCTGGTAGCATTGGGGGTAGTAATTGACCTCGGTTTTCTGCGCGCCATATTTGCTGGAGCAGCCGCCGGACAACAGGCTGGCCGCCAGAAACAGCGCCAGGCCCGGAAGAAAGAAACGATGTCGCATGAAACTGCCTCCTCGGGTGCGGTTATGAGTACCGTATATTTTTCCATTTTAGTGCAAAGCAAGGGCAAACGGCAAGCGGCAATCCGCCGCCGGATGGGTTTGCCCTGTTTCATGCCCGTGGTTGGCTTTTGCCAGATGGCGTGACCCGGATTTGCGTTTAACGCCTCCATGAGATATAAGAAGAGTTTGCGAATGGTTTTATGCCCGTGGCGCACGGCGGACGCAGCAGGTGCGCTCTGTCCGTCTGACGGGTCAACCTGTTTTGAGGAGTATCCCCAGATGAAAAAGATTTTCAGCCTTATGCTGACCGGCGCCCTGATTCTGGCCGCGGCCACGGCTTTTGCCGAAACCAAACGCCTGACTCTGGCCACCGGCGGCACCTCGGGAGTTTACTTCCCCTTGGGCGGCGCCATTGGTCAGGTGCTCACCACCAAAAGCAACGGCGCGTTGTCCATCACCGCCCAGGCCACGGGCGCTTCCGGCGAAAATATGCGCCTGGTGGAAGCCGGGGATGTGGATTTTGCCATTGTGCAGAATGACGTGGCCGACGCGGCCTTTAACGGCAAGGCGCCTTTCCGCTCCAAGCTGGAGAATGTGCGCGCCATCGCCCGCCTGTACCCTGAATACCTGCATGTGGTGGCCAGCAAGGACAGCGGCGTGACCAGGCTGGAGGATTTCAAGGGCAAGAAAGTTTCCGTGGGCGCTCGCGGCAGCGGCAATGAAGTGAACTGCCGTCAGCTTTTCGGCTTTTATGGTCTCGATTACAAGAATCTGGAGCCCATTTTCCTGCCTTATGGCGAAACCGCCGACCAGTTCAAAGATCGCCAACTGGACGGCTTTGTCTTCACTATCGGAACGCCGAACCCCGCCATTCAGGACATCACCACGGCGCAGGAAGTGGTCTTTGTGCCCATGGACGGCGCCAAGGCTGATGAAATTGTGGCCAAATTCCCCTATCTGGTGAAAGACGCCATTCCGGCCAAGACTTATAAGGGGCAGGAAAAAGACGTGCCCACACTTTCAGTGCAGGCCATTCTGGTAGCCAACAAGAATATGCCCGATGATGTGGCCTATACCCTGACCAAGGCCCTGTTTGAAAACCTTGCCGAGGTGGCCAAGGCGCATAACAAGGGCGCGGAAATCTCGCTCCAGCACGCCGCCGACGGCGTGACCATCCCCTTCCATCCTGGCGCGGCCAAATATCTCAGAGAAAAGGGCGCGTTGAAGTAATGTCGTGGGCGAGGGGCGTTTCCCCCGCTCCTTTTCTTTTCAGGCGTCATGATCCGGGCGGGGTAAGCCCCGCCCGGCGGCCCTGTGGGCGCAAATGGGCATGCGGAAAATTTTTGTATATATGCCGGCGGTGTTGCTATGCCTCTGCATCATGGGCCGGGCGGGCGCGGCGCAGGCGTTTTCTGACAGGTCGGGCGGGCTTGCCGCAGGGGAAAACACGGCCTGCCGGCTGGAGCTGAGGAATGCCGACGGCGTGGTGTTGTTTTCTTGTCAGGCCGCCAATGGTCTGACCTTCGGCATCCGGTATATCCACTCTGTGGCCCGGAGCCCGGTGGAAGACTGGTTTCGCGTCAGCCAGGGCATGATTTTTCTGGAAAAAACCATTTATCAGGATTTTGGGGCGGGCCTGCCGCACAATCCCGAACCGGGGCAGACCATGTCCTCCGGTGGAGGGCATATTGTGATCAGCGGTTATCATAAGGCGCTGCCTTCTTTTGATGTGCGCGTGGGGCGCATCGCGCGTCATACGCTGCTTTTGCCGCGAGAGAACGCGGCTGAGGGGGAGGCGGCCCGGGGAAAGGCGCGCGAGATTCCTCTGGTCACGCTGGCGCCGCCGGGCAGTGCGGTCACCTTTACGCTGGCGTCGCGGGTCAGTACGGATGCGGCGACCCGCTGAGCGGGCGGGGCAAAGCGCGCCACGCATAAACAACGTCTAGTTTTGAGGCAGGCAGGGATGAGCCACAAAGAGCGGATGAAGGTTATTGAACAGGAGGGCTCCGGCGGTTTTGCCCTGGAAGAGGCGGAAAAGCTGGATTCCTCGACGGTTGAAAAGGTGCAGGGCGCCATTGATGTCTCGGAAATCGTGGCCAAGTACGATAAGGAGTCGTCCTACCGGTCATTCAAAGGTTGGATGGATGTTTTCATCCGCTTGGTCTGCATCGCCTTTTCGGGCTTTCACCTGTTTACGGCGGCCACCGGCGCGTACCCGCCGCAAATCCAGCGGGCCGCGCATCTGGGCTTTGTGCTTGTGCTGATTTACCTGCTCTATCCGGCGCGAGCCACGGGCAGCAAGCACAGGCTCGCCTGGTACGATGTGCTGCTGGCCGCCGCCGGGGCGGCCGTCTGCGGATATATTATCTGGAATTACGACGTTATCGTTCTGGATGCCGGACCGCCCACGGAGCTGGATTTCTTCTTTGGTTGCGCGGCCATCCTGCTGGTGCTGGAGGCGACGCGCCGTATTGTGGGCCTGCCCATTACCCTGGTAGCCGTCTGTTTTCTGCTCTATGCAAAATTCGGCAATCTGATTCCGGGCATGATGGGGCACCCCGGCTTTTCGCTTCAGCGCATCGTGGGGCATATGTATCTGACAACGGAAGGTCTGTTTGGAATGCCGCTGGGCGTTTCGGCTTCCTTTGTCTTTCTGTTCATTCTGTTCGGCGCTTTTTTGCACAGCACGGGCCTGGGCAAGTTTTTCATTGATCTGGCTCTGGCCGTGGCAGGCCGCTTTGTGGGCGGCCCGGCCAAGGTGGCTGTGCTGGCCAGCGGCTTTTTCGGCACCATTTCCGGCTCTTCCGTGGCCAATACCGTGTCCACAGGCACGTTTACCATCCCGCTGATGAAAAGCGTGGGCTACCGAAGCGCCTTTGCCGGCGCGGTAGAAGCCGCCTCTTCCACGGGCGGTCAGATCATGCCCCCGATCATGGGCGCCGCCGCCTTCATCATGGCGCAATTCCTGGGTGTGGGGTATGTTGAAATCGCCAAGGCCGCGCTGATTCCGGCCTTGCTGTATTATCTGGCCGTGGGCTTTATGGTGCATATGGAAGCCAAGCGTCTGGGGCTCAAGGGCATTCCCAGGGAACGTCTGCCGCGCGCCTGGTTTGTGCTGCGGCAGGGCGGTTATCTGCTCATACCCATTTTCGTGCTCATCTATCTGCTCATTCAGGGCTACACGCCGCTCAAGTCCGCCTACTACTGCATTCTGGCCACGATGATAATTTCGCTGGTGGCCAACAACTGGAAGGCCTGGGCCGGCGCCAGCTCCAGCGGCATGACCGTCGGGCATGCGCTTGCCCAGTGCAATCGTCTGTCCTTCAAGGATATTCTTAAGGCCATGGAAAACGGCGGCCGCCTGGCCCTGGGCGTCGCCGCGGCCTGCGCCTGCACCGGCTTTGTCATCGGCGTTGTAACCCTGACTGGCGTGGGGCTCAAGCTGGCCAACGCCATTCTGACTCTCTCTGCCGGGAGCTTCGCCCTGACGCTGTTTTTCACCATGCTTGCGTCCATCGTGCTGGGCATGGGCCTGCCAACCACGGCCAAATATATCGTGCTGGCCACCATTGCGGCCCCGGCTATCCAGACCTTTGGCGTGCCCATGCTCGCCGCTCATCTTTTTATCATGTACTTCGGCATTCTGGCTGACCTGACCCCGCCGGTGGCCCTGGCCGCCTATGCGGCGGCGGGCATCGCCAGGTCCGAGCCCAACGCCACGGGCTTCATGGCCGTCAAGCTGGCCCTGGCGGGTTTTCTGATTCCCTACATATTCTGCTACAATCCGGGCCTGCTGATGATTGGGGCCAGCAACATGGAGGTTGTCTTCATTGTCTGCACCGCGGCCGTGGGCATTGTTTCTCTTTCTTTCGCCAGCGTGGGCTACTGGCTGCGCAACCTCTTTCTCTGGGAGCGTCTGCTGCTGGCGGGCGCGGCCATCACCCTGATTACGCCGGGGCTGATAACGGATATCATTGGCCTCAGCCTGATGGCGGGGGTCTATGTATTGCAGAAAGCATTCAAGGAAGGGCCAAAGTTCAGCGGGCAGTAGTTCTGGGCCGTGCTCCGAGAACCTGCCGCAACACGTTGAAAAAAGGCCCCCTCCCGGCATAGCCGAGGCCTCAGACTATTGACAAACCCCGCTTGCGGTGTTTGCGCCGACTAAGCCGCTTGCGCGGCTTGACGGAAAGACGCGAAAATCAGGCGCTTACGGCGCGGCGGAGCCGCGACCTGCTCCTGATTTCCAGGGCTGCCGACCTTTGCCGGCAGCCTCAGGAGCCCCCGGCATAGCCGGGGGCTCCTTTTGTAATGAGCGGATCAGGCAAACATCGGGGCGAAATGTGTATATCGCGATGCTGTTCACTGCAATAAAATTCAGCAGGATTGGGCATGGTAACGCGCATGAATGACAACCGCGGGAAGGAGCCCGCAATGCTGCCGGGCAAATTTTTTTGCGTCGGTTTGCTGATCATTGCCGGCATCTGTGCCGGCTGGACGGCAACGGCAAACAAAAAAACCCCGAAGCGCTATCAAGGATGCAAAAGGCGATCATTCCAATCCCCGCTTTTGCGATGCCGGACGTGGCTCGACTGTACCGCGTCAGTTTTGACAACCAGCGCTGCATGCGGGTGAGTAACTCTTGCGCAGCATGCCAATTTTTAAAGGAGCGCCTCTATGTCCGCTGACAATTTCTCAAGACGCGATCTCTTGAAAAGCGCCGCCGTTACCGTTTTTTCCGCCGCTGCTGTCCCCGTGTTCAACAATGCGGCATGGGGTGCGTCAAATACGGCAAATTTTGATGTGCCGCAAAAGACGCCTGTTATTGGCTCCCGAAAAATCAATGAAAAAAATTATCGGGGTTCTGCCGCAAGAGTCTATTTTTCTTCTGTAATTGATGCAGACAGCCTGATAAAACTTTACAATTTTGTTAATGAGGGAATTTATGGAAAGGTAGCCATCAAGCTGCATACAGGAGAAAAAAACGGCCCTAACATTATCCCCCCAAAAATGGTTCAATCCCTGCAGTCAACAATACCAAACAGTGAACTTGTTGAAACAAACACCCTTTATGAAGGAGATCGCTATACGACAAAGGGCCACCGTGAAACACTTGAGGTAAACGGCTGGACTTTCTGCCCTGTTAACATTCTGGATGAGCATGGCGATATCAATCTGCCCGTGCGCTCCGGCTTTCATCTCAAGGAAGTGGCAATGGGAAAGGGCATTGCCGAGTATGATTCCATGCTGGTGTTGACCCATTTCAAGGGACACGGCATGGGCGGTTTTGGTGGTTCCATGAAAAATATAGCCATTGGCTGTGCTTCCGGGCAAGTGGGAAAACGTCAGGTGCACGGCACAAATATGACCGGCAAGGCTGATTTTTCTTCCGCGCCCGCCAAGGATATGTTCATGGAGTTGATGGCCGATTCCGCCAAGGCTGTGCAGGATTATTTCGGAAAACGCATCACATATATAAATGTGCTTCGCAACATGTCTGTAAGATGTGATTGCGCTGGCGTAAAAGCGCCGGCGCCAACAATAAAAGATATAGGCATACTTGCTTCCACAGATTTGCTTGCAATTGATCAGGCGTCTTGCGATCTTGTCTTTTCCCGTCCGCATGAGGATAACAAGGATCTGGTGGAGCGGATTGAAAGCAGGCACGGACTGCGCCAGCTTTCCGCCATGGCGGAACACAAGATGGGCAATCCGTGTTATAAACTTATTGTTGTCAGCTAAAAGAATCTGTCTGGACTTTTCGGGCTACTTCCAAACAAGGCCCTAACCCAGGCTCAGGCCACATTAAAAAACACATTTGGGGTTTGTTTCTTGTGGCGGAACACAACCAGCAACCCCCTAACCAACAGCGTAGTAATGGAATCTGACGCTTATCATGACAATCAGGAGCAATATTCATGAAAAAAGTTCTGATTCTCGCCGGAAGTCCGCGCAAGAACGGCAATTCGGCGGCATTGTGCCGGGAGTTTGCCCGTGGCGCGGAGGAAAGCGGCAACCAGGTGGAACTCATCTTTGTTCGCGACAAGAAGATCGGCTACTGCCAGGCCTGTTATTATTGCAAAAATCACGACGGAGTCTGCATTATCAATGATGATATGGCGGAAATTCTGGACAAGATGCATGCCGCGGATGTAATTGTTATGGCAAGCCCTGTCTACTTTTATTCTGTAGATGCGCAGATGAAGTCGCTTATTGATCGGACAGTGGCCAGGTGGCTTGCCATAAGAGACAAGATTTTTTACTACATCATGACTGCGGCTGAAGATACTCCAACGGTCATGGATTGTACACTCGCGTGCATGCGGGGCCTCGCGGCCTGCCTCAAGGGCTCATCGGAAGGCGGCATTATTTGCGGCAAGGGCGTGTACGAGCCGGGGGCCATCAGGGAGAGTCCGGCCATGGAAGAGGCTTATGCCATGGGCAGGGCCATCTCTTAGGGCTTTTTTTTCAGTTGAGGCGTCCCGTGCCTCAATCCCCGCGCCGCCCTTGAAATGGCGCAACAGCGGGTTATCGTTGTCAAACGGCATGGCGGCGACGTGATTGTTGCGCATCTGCCGAAGCTGGGCATCAGGGGCAATGCCCATTTCCCCTTTTCAGACGGAAATAATGCGCAGATCGCGGATCTGCTTTCGCAATGGCTCAGGAAAAAATCTGGAGAAGCAAGATGACTGAAAAAGAAACCTGGCTGATCACCGGCTGTTCGTCCGGCCTGGGCAAAAGCCTGGCCACTGTCGCGCTGGAGCAGGGCAAAAATGTGGTTGTCACGGCGCGGCGGCCTGAAACGCTTGCCGAATTTGCGCAACTGTTTCCCGAAACCGCGCTCATCACCGCCCTGGACGTGACGGATGACGCCAGCGTGGCTGCCGCCGTGGAGCAGAGCTTGAAGCGCTTCGGCAGGATTGACGCGCTTGTGAACAATGCAGGCTACTGCCTGCGCGGGGCGGTGGAAGAATGCGCCGAATCCGAGATACGCCGTCAGTTTGACACAAATTTTTTCGGCACGGTTCGCACTATCCAGAAAGTGCTGCCCTGTATGCGCGCGGCCCGCAGGGGGACAATCATCAACTTCTCTTCCATTGCGGCTCTCAGCACATCTGAAGGCTCGGCCTTTTACGGCGCCTCCAAATGCGCAGTGGAAGGCTTGTCGGACGGGCTTCGCAAAGAGGTCGGCCCCCTGGGCGTCAAGGTCATGGTAGTGGAGCCGGGGCCCTTCAAGACGGATTTTTTCCACCGCTCCATTGATGTCAATGCCAACAATATCAGCGACTATGCGGCTACAGCCGGCAAGCGCAAGGTAAAACTCCAGAATCCAGAAGATTCGGGCATTCAGGGCTGGGGCGACCTGCGCAAGGCGGCTGAAGTCGTCATCCGGGCCGCGGATATGCCTGATGGCCCTTTCCATCTTTTGCTTGGTTCCACTGCCGTCAAGATCGGCGAAGAGTTCGTGAAATCCAGAGACAAGGAGGTTCGCCAGTGGGCATCCCTCAGCATACAGACAGATGCGTAAGGCAGCCTCCATGGCAGCCGCTTTCGGCGCGTTTTATGCTGCCCCCCTCGCGCGTGACGGCGCTGACGGTTCGGTTTCGGCTCCTTTCCCGTGGGGCGGCCTGAACCATGGTGGAATAAATCTTCTCAGGCTCAGACCTCATTAGAAAATAGGTTGGGGCTTTGTCGCTGGCGTTTGCAAAAAGCCCCTTTTCGGCAGGTGGCCGAACATACTGATATGCCGTCTCCATTGTTATGGAGAAAAGTAATTGTGCCTCCCCGACGCCAGGACCCGCCACGCGGGATTTTCTCCAGTCTTCCCATTTTTTGGCCCGTTCCTTGCATATTTTCCGGCAAAGGCTGTTTCGGCCGTGGGCAACGGTTGCGCCCGGACGGGCATGCGACCGCGGACAAAGGAGTTTTTTATGCAAGACGCGTTGTTTAGCGGGCTTTTCGGCGCGCTGACCACAGAGCACCGCATGAGCATCATCGCCAATAATTTGGCGAACGTGAATACGCACGGCTATAAGCGCGACACTTTGGCGTTCAAGGACACGATGGCTTATTATGCGCATGACGAGATTCGCGAGCCGTTGATGAATCTGCGGTCCGAACCGCTTTTTCCTGAGCCCAAAAATATGGCCCGGCCCCGCATTGCCGTTTCCAGACTCGATTTTTCCCAGGGTTCCATGCAATTCACGGGCGACCCGCTGGATGTGGCCATCGCCGGCGAGAACGCCTTTTTTCGGCTCAATACGCCCAATGGAGATTATCTGACGCGCAACGGTCATTTTGTCCTGTCCGCCGACGGCACGGTGATGAGCCCGCAGGGCTATGCGGTGCAGGGCACGGGCGGCAATATTGTCATCCCGCCGGGCACGCGTCAGGTTATTATCGGCGGCGATGGCCAGGTCATTGCTGACGGCGCGGTGGTCAATCAGATTGCCCTGATCAGTGTGGACAATCCGCAAAATCTGGAAAAGATGGGGCACAATCTGTTCCGCCCGCGTGAGAATGTTCAGGTGGCCGAAGGCGACGCCTACCTGAACGGCGCACGGCTGGAGCAGGGCTTCACCGAAGCGGCCAATGTGGAAGTGGTGACGGAAATGGTCAACATGATTGAAGTGCAGCGGCAGTTTGAGGCTTATCAGAAGGTGATGCAGACCTCGGATACTCTGGACCGCGCGGCCAATGAAAAAATAGGGCGCCGCCAGGGCTAGCCCGCGCGCGGCCCGCCCGCGTGACTGAGAGAAGGAGAAACCCCCATGATGCGTTCCCTGTACACCGGCGCTACGGGCATGATTGCCCAGCAGTTGAACATCGACGTCATTTCCAACAACCTGGCCAACGTCAACACCACAGGTTTCAAAAAAAGCCGGGCCGAGTTTGAGGATCTGATGTATCAGACCATGAAGATCGCCGGCTCCATCACCGAGGGCGACAATCGGCTGCCCGTGGGCATTCAGGTGGGTATGGGCGTGCGCCCCACGGCGGTGCACAAGTTCTTCACCCAGGGCGACTTTCAGAATACGGGCAACGCTCTGGATGTGGCCATTGAAGGCGACGGCTTTTTCCAGGTGGATGTGAACGGCGAGCTGATGTACACCCGCGCCGGCTCCTTCAAGCTCAACCAGGACGGCACTGTGGTCACGGCCAACGGCTACATTCTGCAACCGGAATTTGCCGTGCCCGCCGAAACCAAAAACATCTCCATTTCCTCTTCCGGGCATATCGCGGCTCTGGACAGCGAGGGACAGGAAATAGCCGGTGCGGAAATTCCGCTCTACACCTTTATCAATCCGGCCGGTCTGGACGCGCGCGGCCGCAATCTTTACACGCCCACCGAAGCTTCGGGCGCGGAAACCGAAGGTGTGCCCGGCACGGACAATGTGGGCACTCTGGCGCAGGGTTTTCTGGAAATGTCCAATGTGGAAGTGGTGGATGAGATGGTCAATATGATCGTGGGCCAACGCGCCTATGAGGTCAATTCCAAGGCCATCCAGACTTCGGATTCCATGCTGGGCATTGCCGTGCAGCTCAAGCGCAGCTAGGGCTGAAAAGGAGCGGTCATGCGCGGACGGCGACCATCGGGGACTGGCGGAAGCGAACTTTGGCCGCGCGGCTTATACGGTCGCGCGCGGCTTATGCTTGCGCTTTTCGTTCTGGCCTTGCTTTGGGCGGCCTGCCCCGCGCCGCTTCAGGCCGGGGCCCAGGGCGGCGTGCCGCAGGCCGTCTGGCAGGACAGCGAGCGCAATCACCGCCGTTCGCCGTCTCAGATCAAGCGGCAGTTGCGCCCGCCGCAGGTGCGCGCCGCCCGGATGCCCCTGGCGGTCGAAGCTCAGAACCAGCGCGCCGCCAAAACCCGCGACCTCGTGGCCTCCAATGCCGCGCCGCTGGCCGCGCCGCCCGCCGCCGGCGATCAGCTGCCCATGCTGGAGCAGGGCGACTGGCGGCTCAAGGTGGCCGCCGCCGCCGTGACCAACAGTGATATGGTGCTGCTGGGCGACATTGCCGCGCCGCTGGGCCATATGGAACCCGCGCTCTGGGGCGAGCTTAAAACACGTCAGCTCTGGCCCGCGCCGCCGGAAGAGGGCAAGCCTTTGCAGGTCAACCGCTCCCGTCTTTCGCAGGCTTTGCGCCAGAGTCTGGGCAACGAGCTGGCCGGGCGCTGCATTCTGCCCACATCGCTGGTCATCCAGCGCGGCGGGCTGGTGTTCAGAGAGGATGACCTGCGTTCCTATGTCGTCAAAAGCCTGACGCCGCAACTGGCCGCCATGCCCGGCGAGGCGGAGCTGAATGAGTTTCGCTTGCCGGAATATATTTTTTTGGCCCACAACCAGCAGCGCATCCAGCTGGAGCCGGGCAAGCTTGCGCCTGGCCGCGTGCCCCTGCGTTTTGCCGTGCAGGAGGCGGACGGCGTCGTACTGCGGCGGGTGGCCGGGACGGTAAACCTGGCGCTCTGGATCACCGTGCCCGCGGCGTCCAGACCGCTGGGCAAGGGCGATGCGCTGACGCCCGAAGCCGTGACCTTCATGCGTATCAATGCCAATCAGTTGCGCGATCTGCCCTGGGACGGGCACGGCGGCCCCTGGCAGGTGGCGCGAGCTCTGAATACAGGCGAGCCCATTCTGCAAAGCGATCTGGTCAGCCAGCTTATGGTTCGGCGCGGCGGCATTCTGACCCTGATCTACTCGCGCGGCAATCTGCGCATGACCACTCAGGCGGAGGCCCTGGCCGACGGCGAGCCCGGCGCCACCATTCCGGTGCGGAATTTGCAAACAAAGAAACAGGTCTACGCCACTGTCAAGGACGGCAACACCGTAGAGATACATTAAGCCGCGCCACGCGGCCGCGAGGAGAGGAGCGTATGAAAACACAGTTGATCGTCCCGGTTCTGGGGCTGGCATTTCTGCTCTGTGCAGCCTGCGGCGGAGGCGGCGCGCACAGGCGTCCGGCCTTGCAGCCCCCGATCACGCCGCCGCAGGAATATCGTCAGGAAACCAGCGGCCCCAACAATCCCGGCTCGCTTTTTGCCGTCAGCGAAGAGGATACGCTTTTTGCCGACAGCCGCGCCCGACGCGTGGGGGATATCGTGGTGGTCAAACTGGTGGAGAACACCAAGGCCCAGAACAAGGCCGAAACCACGGCCAACAAGGATGGTTCCAACAACTACCAGGTGGCCGCCATGTTCGGCAAAAGCAAGACCGGCTTCATCCCCCTGGTGGGTATTGGCCCTCAGGCCAGTGTGGGCATGCCGGCTTTGAACACGACCTCGGTCAGCGATCTGTCGGCCACAGGCAAGACCAAGCGTGAAAGCTATGTGACCACCTCCATGGCGGCGCGAGTGCTCCGCGTGCTGCCCGGCGGCCTGTTGCAGATCGAAGGCGCGCGAGAAATCCGGGTCAATGAGGAAACCGAATATATGGTGGTGCGCGGCATGATTCGCGCCAAGGATGTGGATGCCGAAAACAGCGTCTATTCCACCCAGATTGCGGATGCAAGCATTGAATATTACGGGCGCGGCGTACTGGCCGACAAGCAGAAGCCGGGGTGGTTTACGCGTCTGATGGACAACATCTGGCCTTTCTAGTCTTCATTTTTACAAGTGAACATCAGGGAATATGCCAGTATAAAATTCTCTGAAACAGTATGTTGTAAATGCATGTTGCTCTTGAGACGCTGAAGTTTCAAGAGCGACATGCATCATGCAGGCGTGACATGGAGCGATATTGCGCCCTTGTTATGCGTCTGCGTTGAAGTGCCGTTCGTAGTCCGTCACATCAAAAAGGCGATCTTTGAAATAACGGCGGCGGTCAGCTTCCGTAATGGGGCGCAGCACGCGGCAGGGATTGCCCGCGGCCAGCATATTGTCTGGAATGTCCCTGGTCACCACGCTGCCGGAGCCGATGACCACATTGCGGCCCACGCGCACGCCGGGATTGATCACCGCATTGCCGCCGATCCAGACATTATCGCCGATGCTCACGGGGCTGCCGTATTCATATCCCGAATTTCTGGATACAGGATGCAGCGGATGCCCGGCCGTGTAGATGGCCACATTGGGCGCAATCATGGCGTAATCGCCAATGCTGACCCTGGCCACGTCCAGCACCGTGAAGTTGTAGTTGGCAAAAAAATTTTCCCCCACCTCAATATTGTAACCATAGTCACAGTAAAACGGCCCCTCAATGCGCACATGCCGCCCACACGCGCCCAGAATCTGACGGATCAGGGCGTCCCGCTCCGCCTCCTGGTCGGGCGGCAGATGGTTGTAGCGAAAAACCTTTCGCCGGCAGGTTCGGCGCTCTTCGCTCAGGCCGTCCAGCCATGCCTTGTAGGGCAGACCAGCCAGCATGCGCTCCTTGTGGTTCATACTCCACGCTCCTCCCGCGCCAGGGCGCGCCGTAAAAAAACGGCAGGCCGCGGCCTGCCGTTTTTTGCATGTGAAGACGGAATGCCTATATGAAGAACACCCAGGTCAGCAGGGCGAACAGCGGGATCAGAATACCCACGGACCAGAGCATGTAGCCGAAGAAGCTGGGCATACGCACCCCCTGGTTTTCGGCGATGGAGCGCACCATGAAGTTGGGCGCGTTGCCGATGTAGGTATTGGCGCCCATGAACACCGCGCCCGCCGAAATGGCAACCAGGGTGGTGGCCATGTCGTTCATCAGATGGGCGGCGTCACCGCCTGCGGTATTGAAGAACACCAGATAGGTGGGCGCATTGTCCAGGAAGCTGGAGAGCGCGCCGGTAAGCCAGAAGTACATGGCGTTGACCGGCTGGCCGTCCGGGGTGGAAACCATGTTGATCAGCGAGGCCAGCGCGCCGTCCGTGCCGGCGCGCAGAATGGCGATGGCCGGAATCATGCTGAGGAAGATGCCGAAGAAAAGTTTGGCCACTTCCTCAATGGGCGCCCAGGAAAAGCCGTTGAGCTCTCGGCAACGCCGGCTGGTGAACTTCAGGGAAAGACCGGCCATGCAGAGCAGCACGATGTCGCGCAGCAGGTTCTGGCCTTCCACGGGCACGCCGTAAATTTCGATCCAGGCGCCCAGCGGGGCCATGCCGGAGGCCAGCACAGCCGCCACCACGCCCAGCAGAAAGAGCAGGTTGATCTTGCCTTCCAGGCCAAGTTTTTCTTGCGTGGCATTGGGGTCACGCGGCGGGGTGGGGCGGCCCTCCCTGTTGTACAGCACTGTGTCCAGCACAAAGAAAACGGCCAGCAGAATCACGGCGAGGCAAAGGGTCTTCAGGAAAAGATGGGTGGTGGTCCAGAAAAAGCTGACGCCCTTGAGAAAGCCCAGAAAAAGCGGCGGATCGCCCAGCGGCGTCAGAGAGCCGCCGATATTGGCCACCAGAAAGATGAAGAACACCACGGAATGCACGCGGTATTTGCGGTGGGCGTTGGCGCGCAGCAGGGGGCGGATCAGCAGCATGGCCGCGCCGGTGGTGCCCATCCAGCTGGCCAGGGCGGTACCCACGGTCAGCAGGAGGGTGTTCACCACTGGCGTGCCCACCAGCGAACCCTTGAGGCGCACGCCGCCGGCCACGGTGAACAGGGCGAAAAGCAGCACGATAAAGGGGATGTAATCCAGCAGAATGATATGCAGAAATTCATACAGGGCGACATTCAGGCCGTAGACGAGAAAGCAAGGCGCCAGAAAGGCCAGGCCCCAGAATACGGCGATTTTGCCGAAATGGTGCTCCCAAAAATGTGGCAGGGCCAGAGGCATGATGGCGATGGAAAGCAGCATGCAGGCAAAGGGAATAACCCAGACGGCCGAAAGCTCGGCGCCCGGGATAGTGGGGTGCCCCGCGGCCGCCAGGGCGGCGCCGGGCATAACCAGGGCAAAGAGCAGGGCTGTCGTCAAGCCCAGAGGCAAAGACCGGAATTTTGACATGGTCGCACTCCTGAATGAAGATGTCGCGGCCCCGGGCCGCACAGAAGACAGATTTTTCTTTTTTCTAGATTAAAAGCAGGCCATTGGCAATGCGCTTGCCTGAAAAAGTTTTTTCTGACACACCTTTCACAAGCATTTGCACCGCAGAAGGAAATCATCGCCATGCCCAAGGAGCCTACCCCCAGGCGCAGAGCGCGCCTGCTTGAAGTGTTGCGCCGTCGCCAGAATGACCTGACCCTGGTGCTGGCCAATATTCATGACCCGCACAATGTTTCGGCCATCTACCGTTCCTGCGACGCCTTCGGCCTCGCCAGGGTTCATCTGTACTATACCGACACGCCCTTCCCGGCACTGGGGCGCAAAACCTCGGCCTCGGCCCGCAAGTGGGTGGAAAGCGTACGCCATGGGAACAGCGCGGAACTGATGGGTGATCTGCGGGGGCAGGGTTTTCAGGTGCTGGCCACCTCCTGTTCGGAAACGGCCCGTCCCCTGCGCGGCTGGGATTTTACCCGGCCCACGGCGGTGATCATGGGCAACGAGCACAGCGGTGTGGAAGAGGAACTGCTCACGCAGGCTGACGGCCAGCTTTATATCCCCATGTACGGCATGATTCAGAGTCTCAACGTCTCCGTGGCCGCGGCCGTCATTCTGGCCGAAGCCGCGCGCCAGCGCGAAAGCGTCGGCATGTACGACGCCCCTCGCCTGAGCGAAGCCGAACTGGAGGCCCGGCTGGAGGAATGGCTGAAAAAATGAGAGGCGTCAGGCCGGGCTCAGGGGCGCCCGTCCGTCTGCGCCCTGTGCGGAAGAACCTGTTTTTCAAAGCTTCTGCCATTCCACTGAAAGCTGATGTCATGGGCCAGGGGCGCCTGGGTCATGCCTGAGCTGTTCCAGAACACCGGCTCGGCCTTAAGGCCGCCCAGCCCCAGGCAGATCAGCACGGTGGGGTTGATGCCCTGCGGCAGTCCCCGGCTCTGATCCAGAAACTCCCTGATGTCCGGCTCCGGCGGCGTGTCGATGGGCACCATGCGGCCCGTGACGTCCACACGCCACAGCTCCAGGGTGCAGATGGGCGCGCCCAGCGTGCCGATGGCCGCTTCAACCGAGCCATCCGCCGTATTGCGGAAGAGCCGCAAAGCCACGGCGCTGTCCCTAAAGGGCAGGGCCGCGAATACCATGACATCCTCGGTTTCCCCGGCTATTTCCCAGAAATCCGAGTGCCCTTCGGTCAGCAGGCGCTGCTTGTCCGCTTCGGAAAGGCCCTCGACCGTGTTTTCAAAAATGCTGACGGGCAGCATGCTAAAAATTCCTCTGGCCGTCATGCCGTTGTCTTCGGCCGCCGCCGCCGCGGGCAGCATGGTGGTCAGCAGGGTCAGCAGAGCGGCGAGGCGCATGCAGTTCCACATGTGGAATCCCTTCCCGGGCGGGCCGGGCTGTTTGATATTTTTATGTCCGTAAAAATTTTTATACCGATTTTGCGCCCGCTTGTCCATGCGCGCTGAAAAATGGCAGCTTGCCAAGAGGGGCGGAGCCGCTTAGATAACTTCCCATGAAAACGGAAAACAAGCCCTGTATTCATATCGAAAAGGCCCGGCAGCACAACCTCAAGAATATCAGCCTGGATATCCCCCGCGACGAACTGGTGGTGATCTGCGGCCCGTCCGGTTCGGGCAAGTCCACCCTGGCCTTTGACATTGTCTACGCCGAGGGGCAGCGCCGCTATGTGGAATCGCTATCGGCCTATGCCCGGCAGTTTCTGCCCCAGATGGACAAGCCGGATGTGGAAAAGATAGAGGGGCTTTCCCCGGCCATTTCGCTGGAACAGCAGAGCGTCTCGCGCAATCCGCGTTCCACCGTGGGCACGGTGACGGAGGTCTACGACTTTTTGCGCGTCTTTTTCGCGCGTCTGGGCCGCATGTACTGCCCCCGTTGCGGCCGCCCCATTGAGGCCCGCGCGGCGGATGAAATCATAGGCGATATTCTGGCCCTGCCGCAGGGAACCAGATTCATGATTCTGGCGCCTCTGGTGGAATTGCAGAAGGGCGCGCATCAGGACAAATTCAAGAGGCTCAAGGCCGAGGGTTTTGCCCGGGTGCGCGTGGACGGCGTCTTTTACACCCTGGACGACATGCCCGCCCTGGACAAGAACAAAAAGCACAGCATTGATCTGGTGGTGGACCGCCTGGTGAACAAGGAGGGCATTCGGGGCCGTCTGGCCGACTCTGTGGAGCTGGCCCTGCGCTACGGGGAGGGGCGTCTGGCGCTGCACGAGCCGGACAAGCCGGAAGGCGGGCGCGATACCATCCATTCCACCACCTCGGTCTGTCCGCACTGCCATATTTCCCTGCCCGCGCCCAGTCCGCAGCTTTTTTCCTTCAATGGCCCGCAGGGGGCCTGCCCGCGCTGCGTGGGCCTGGGCAGCGTGGATTATTTCGAGCCGCGCCTCATCGCGCCCAACCGGGGGCTTTCACTGAGCACCGGCGCGCTGCTGCCCTGGGCCACGGACAGACTGTTCAGCCGTTATGAAAGCGCGCTCAAGGCTCTGGGCAAGCGCTTCGGGTTTACGCTTTCCACGCCGCTGGAGCAGTTTTCCGACGCGGCTCTGGCCGCCCTGTTCTACGGCGAGGATGAACAGGGCAAACCCGTCGCCGGTTCTCTGGGACTGCGCCGCAACTGGATGGGCGGCAACGTGGCCCTGGGCGCGTCCGGCGACTGCCAGAGCGAACATTTCGCCGAGGCGCAACGCGCCCAGAGCGCCCTGAGCGTGAGCGACAAACGCTGGCCCGGCGTCATTCCGCTGCTGGAAAAGGGCATGCAGTACGGCGAGGCCTGGCGGGAAGCGCTGGCCCGCTTTCGCCAGTCCACGGACTGTCCGGACTGCAAGGGGGCGCGTCTCAATGCCGACGCGCTGGCCGTGCGGGTGGACGACCTGAACATCGCCCAGTTCTGCGCGCTGTCTGTGGAGCGGAATCTGGAATGGCTGCAAAAACGCGCATTCACGGGCCGCCAGGCCCTCATCGCGGAGCCGCTGCTCAAGGAGCTGACCTTCCGTCTCTCTTTCATGCGCAATGTGGGGCTGGAATATCTTTCTCTGGGGCGCTCCATGAGCACGTTGTCCGGCGGCGAGGCCCAGCGCATCCGTCTGGCCTCGCAGCTGGGATCGGGCCTGGTGGGCGTGACGTATGTGCTGGACGAGCCTTCCATCGGTCTGCACCCGCGCGATAACGAGCGCCTGCTGGGCACGCTGCGCTCCCTTCAGGCGCGCGGCAATACCGTGCTGGTGGTGGAGCACGACGAGGCCACCATCTGCGAGGCGGATACGGTTATTGAACTGGGGCCGGGTTCTGGCTCGCAAGGCGGTGAAATCATGTTCCAGGGGCGGGTGCGCGATCTGCTGGACACGGCGGACACGCTCACGGCCCGCTATCTGCGCGGAGACGAATCCATCGCTCTGCCCGACGCCCGGCGCGAGGCCAGGGGCGATCTGCTGCTGAGCCATGTGACCACCAATAACCTGCGCGGCATTGATTGCCGCATTCCCCTTGGCGTGCTGACCTGCGTGACCGGCGTATCCGGCTCGGGCAAAAGCTCGCTGGTGGTGGACACGCTTTATAAGCATCTGGCTCTGAGTCTTGGCCTGCGGGTGGATCAGCCCGGCTCCATCGGCGGCCTGCGCTATGAGAGGGGCGGCACGCCTGTGGAGCGCATCGTGTCCATTGATCAGACGCCCATCGGGCGCACGCCGCGTTCCAATCCCGCCACATATACCAAGATTTTCGATGAGATTCGCCAGATTTTTTCCATGACTCCAGACGCGCGCAAGCGCGGCTACAAGCCGGGGCGCTTCAGCTTTAACGTGCGCGGCGGTCGTTGCGAAGCCTGCGGCGGCGACGGCCAGATCAGGGTGGAAATGCACTTTCTGCCCGACGTGTATGTGACCTGCGACGTCTGCAAGGGCAGACGCTATAATCACGAAACCCTGGAAGTGCGCTACAAGGGGTTGAATATCGCGGAGGCGCTGGACCTCACCGTGCATCAGGCCCGCCAGCTTTTTGAAAATTACCCCGGCCTGGAGCGGCGTCTGGCCGTGTTGGAAGAAGTGGGCCTGGACTATCTGCGCCTGGGACAGCCCGCCACCACGCTTTCCGGCGGAGAAGCCCAGCGCATCAAGATATCACGAGAGCTGGGCAAGCGCTCCCTGCCCGGCGCCATGTACATTCTGGACGAACCCACCACCGGCCTGCATATGCACGAGGTGGGCAAGCTTATCAAAGTGCTGCACGCCCTGGTGGACAAAGGGGCCAGCGTGGTGGTCATTGAGCACAATACCGACATGATCCTGGCTGCTGACCATGTGCTGGACATGGGCCCCGGCGGCGGGGAAAACGGTGGCCTGATCGTTTCGGCCGGCACGCCTGAAGCCATTGTGGCCGACCCCAATTCCGTGACCGGCCGTTTTCTGATGCGGGAACGCGCGGACAGGCTCAAACGGCGGAAAGGGCGTTAACCATCTTGCCATGAACGTGGAACGCTTTTGCCGGTATGCGCCATACGCTCTGAGGACGCGCCGCGCAGAACGTTCCGATAAACCGCGCGCCGCAAGAAACACGGCGGGCAGTCCGGCGCGCGCAGCGGGGGGAAGAACATGACCCGGCATATCGTCTGGTGGACGCTTCAGGAAGAGGCGGACGGACGTTCGGCGGCGGAAAACGCCCGGCGCATCAAGGAAGCTTCAGCGTCACTGTGCGGTATTCCCACAGCGCGTTCCGTGGAAGTTTCATATCAGATACAGCCCACGAGCACGACGCCCGCCCAGGTGGTGCATCCGCGCATGACGACATGGACGGCCTGAAAGCCTATGCCGGGCATCCCATCCATCTGGAATTCGGCAAGCTGGTCAGGGCTGTCAGCGCGTCGCGGCAGGCTCTGGATTACGAAATATAGAGCCGTTCACATGGAAATGCCCGTACGACAGTGAAACAGCCGGTGTGGCTCAGCCGTTGTCTTCAACGTTACGGCAAAGAAAGCTGCGCTCTTGAGGCAACGGCGCGGGAACTCCGCGAGACTTTGTCGTGTCCCGCCACGCGGCGGCTCAAGGCCGCATGCCAGTGCGCTATGCTCTCCATACGGGCGCGGCCTTGACGCTTTTTAGTCCGCCAGAATTTCCAGTTCCTCCAGCTTGTCCCACACGGCGCTGAGCACCAGCGCCATGGCTGCGGCAAGACGCGCCTGGGCGCGCGTGTCTTGCGCCAGATGCGCGGCAAGCGCGGGCGCGGCATCGGCCAGACGGCGGCAAAAGAGGGATGGACAG
Source organism: Desulfovibrio sp. SGI.169 (assembly GCF_050313595.1). Lineage (NCBI taxonomy): Bacteria > Pseudomonadati > Thermodesulfobacteriota > Desulfovibrionia > Desulfovibrionales > Desulfovibrionaceae > Desulfovibrio > Desulfovibrio sp. SGI.169. The sequence continues at coordinate 98,703 of NZ_JBNPLS010000007.1, forward strand.
CCGGCCTGCTCGCCGTGCGTCAGCAAGGCCATATAGGCGGCAAAAGGGCCATCCACAAAATCGGCCTGTGCCGGTTGGGCCTCAGGAGCGGCACAGGCGTCAGGCGCGTCTGTTCCCGCCGCGCGCAGCAGCTGGCCTGTCTGCCGCAGATAGCCCACCAGCACGCTGTTGGGCGCGTGCTGCATGAGCCCGGTTGTGACAACGGCATGGGCAAAGGCCCGCCATTCGGCGCAGAGCCGGGCACGCTCGGCCCCGCGCGTGAAAACGGGAGGCAACCCGGCGTTTTCGGCCAGGCGCAGGATGTCGGCTGTTTTACTGTTGAGCTGAAAAAGAATGCAGGCCGCTTCAATGCCCTGAGCCGCGCAGAGTCGTTTTCTGGCCATCAGGACTCCGTGTGATCCTGCCCGGTATGGGGCGTGTTGTTACGGCCTGTTTGCCGTTTTTTCCGGTAAGTGGCGTACCCGGCGGCGCGCAGACGACAGGCCGGGCAGACGCCGCAGCCGTAGCCCCACTCATGACGCTGCCCGCGTTCGCCCGCGTAGCAGGTATGGCTTTCTTCCAGAATCAGTTCCACCAGGGCCGCGCCGCCCAGATTTTCGGCCATCTCCCAGGCGTCGCTTTTGTTCAGCCACATCAGCGGCGTGTGCAGGATAAAACGACCGTTCATACCCAGATTGAGCGCCACCTGCATGGCCTTGATGCTGTCGTCGCGGCAGTCGGGGTAGCCGGAAAAGTCACTCTGGCAGACGCCCAGCGCCAGATGGCGGATATCCCTGGCATAGGCCCAGACAGCGGCATGCAGGATGAACAGCAGGTTGCGGCCCGGCACAAAGGTGGTGGGCAGGCCGCCCGGTCCGTTGGCGGCGATGGGCGCGTCGGAGGTCAGGGCGCTGTCGGCCAACTGGCGAAAAATATCCACATCCAGCAGCGCATCCGGCCCCAGACGGGATGCCCAGAGAGGGCTCAACCCGGCCAGACCCGCGCGCAGCCGTTGGCGACAGCTCAACTCCACGCTGTGGCGCTGGCCGTAGTCAAAGCCGAGCGTCAGAACGCGCCGGAAGCGACTCAGCGCCCAGGCCAGACATGTGGCGGAGTCCTGACCGCCGGAGAAGATGACCAGCGCCTGCTCCTGCCCAAGGGGAGCAGAGGAGGCAATAAGGTCGTTCATGGCTGCGCGGGCCAGAAATGGCAGACCCTGGCCGGCGCGTAACCGGCCAGAAACGCGTCCATCAGTGTGCCGAAATAGACCCGGTTGCGGGGTTTGATGCGTTGGGCGTCCGGGCAGTCCGCCGGGAAAAAACGCAGGGAATCGCGGTTGCCCGTGTAATTCAGGCGCGCCAGCGGCAGGGAGAGCAGATGCGCCCAGAGGCCGCGCCTTTCGTTGATGGCCTGTTCCTGCAGGGCGCGCAGGCGTTCCTGAAGATGCGGATTCTGATCCTGATGCGGGTAGTAAAAAGCCGCGCCCCGCTCGATCATCAGGTCGTTCAGAGAGCGACCATCCTCCAGACGCACGTCGGCCACAATGCGGCCATAGTTATCCCGGTTTTTGACCCCGGCCGCAAACAGGCGGACTTTCTGCCCCTTGGCCAGCGTCTCCAGTTCCTGCCGGGCCTCGCGGGCGTAGTATTGCGGTTTGTGATCACGGGCCATTTCCGGCGTGTCGATGCCCGCCAGGCGCACCACGCGCCGGTCTGTAAGCTTGAGCGTGTCGCCGTCAAAACAGCGGGCCACCACGCCGTCGGGCTGCGGCAGGGGGGGCTGTTCCGCCTTTGCCGCAGCAGGCGGCGGCAGGCAGCAGAGCAAAAGAAGCAATGCGGCCTTGAGACTGTTGCGGAAGCGGGAATGCTCACTGAAACTTGTCACGCGCGCGAACATAATGTGCCCTGTGTCTTTCAGCGGTGCGTCATTTACGATGTCGCCGCCAGCCAGGAAGACCGTCGCCCGCAACGGACACGGAACCGGAGCGGACGGCGCAGCCTGACGCCGCCAGCGGCGAAAAATGCCTGATGTCGCTAATTTTCGTAGTAGGAGCGCAGCGGCTGGCTCCGTACCGGATGCCGCAGCTTGCGCAACGCCTTGGCCTCGATCTGCCGGATGCGCTCACGCGTCACATTGAAGAGTTTGCCCACCTCCTCAAGGGTGTGGTCGCTCTTTTCGGCAATGCCGAAGCGCTTGCGCAACACCTGCTCTTCACGCGGGGTCAGGTCGGCCAGCACGGCGGCCAGCTGCTCGGAAAGCTTGGTGTTGATGACTTCCTCGGCCGGGGCCACGGCCTTTTTGTCTTCAATGAAATCACCCAGGCTGGAGTCTTCTTCATCACCGATGGGCGTTTCCAGCGAGATGGGCTCCTTGGCGATCTTGAGCACTTTCTTGACCTTTTCCACCGGATATTCCATGCGCTCGGCGATTTCTTCGGGCGTGGGATCGCGCCCCAGTTCCTGCACCAGATAGCGTGAAGTGCGGATAAGCTTGTTGATGGTTTCAATCATGTGCACGGGGATACGGATGGTGCGGGCCTGGTCAGCGATGGCGCGGGTGATGGCCTGGCGAATCCACCATGTGGCGTAGGTGGAGAACTTGTAGCCGCGCTGGTATTCAAATTTGTCCACGGCTTTCATCAGACCGATGTTGCCTTCCTGGATCAGATCCAGAAATTGCAGGCCGCGGTTGGTGTATTTTTTTGCAATGGAGACCACCAGCCGCAGGTTGGAGCGAATCAGCTCCTGCTTAGCGCGCATGGCGGCGGTATTGCCGCGCTTGATGCGCCAGAGCACTTCCTCAAGGTCGCCCACATTATGACAGCATTTTTCCTGGAGGCGCTTGAGAATTTCGATTTTGCCGATAATCATCTCCTTGAAGGAGAAAAGCTCGTCCACGCTGAGCTTGAGGTCGCGGGCAGCCTCGGCGGGGTTGAGCTCGCGTTTTTCCAGGCCGTCGAACATGGTCTGAATTTCCGCCTGGGTGCGGCCCGTGGAGAGAATATAGGCCGAGAGATCGCGCTGGCAGTTGTGCATCTGCCGTACATAGTCCTCCACCGTCTCGATAATCCGGTCAATGAGGGTCTTTTCCAGCTTGATGTCGCGCAGGCGGGTGACGATTTCTTCCTTGAAGCTGATAATTTCCTTCTGCGTGGCCGTGACCCGCCGCTCCAGCGTGCAGCAGTCGTCCAGCTTTTTGTAAATCTTGCGTTTTTTCTTGAAGACCTGCCTGATTTCATCCAGCAGCAAAATGACCCGCGAGCGCTGGTTCATTTCATCTTCGCTGGGGTCGTCTTCTTCAATGGTTTTGACCACATCCTTGAGCTTGATGCGGTTCTGGCGCAGGTCTTCCCCCACATTGATGAGTTCTTCCACAGCCACGGGAACTTCCACCAGGGCGTAAAGCACATCCTGTTCGCCCATTTCGATCTTTTTGGCGATAACCACTTCGCCGTCGCGATCCAGCAGGGGTACGGCGCCCATTTCGCGCAGATACATGCGCACGGGGTCGGTGCTGCGGGAGGAGTAGTCGGCTGATTCCTCGTCTTCGGCCAAATCCAGCGTGCCTTCGGACACCTCGTCGTCACTTTCGGCGGCGGAGGCTGAAATTTTTTTGCCGTCTTTCTCGGAATCCACAATGATGATTTCCAGCTGTTCAAAAATGCCGATAATCTCTTCAAATTGTTCGGGCGTGCTCATTTCCACGGGCAGGGCCTTGTTGACCTCTTCAAAGGTCAGAAAGCCGGCGCCTTTGCCTTTGGCGATAAGAGATTGTATTTGCTGGATATCTTTAAGATTACTCATGCCCTTTCTCCAAGGTTTCCTGCAGTGCGCGAAGATAATCCAAATCAGCCGCAAAGTCACCTGTACCGGTATTTTCGCGTAAGGCCGCGGAAACAGATGATTTTTGCGCCGAAGCGTAATAGGCGTCCAGGTCGCGGCGCAGAAATTCCAGTTCGTTGTCGCCGCTGTCGCGGGGCGCGGCCTCTGCGCCCCGGCAGTGGTTCCAGAAGTTTTTTTCGCGTTGGTCAAGGTGGTAGGAGCTTTCTTCCCCCAGTTCCTCAATCTTGTCCCAGAGGCGTCGGGCAATGGGCGACTGAATGGCCAGATCCGCGCCCAGGGCGCGGAGGTCGTCCAGCCGTTCGGGATAGCGCACCGCGTACATCATGATCTGACGGTCGCGCATGTTCTGCCGGGCGCGGCTGGGTTTGGCCGTCCGCTCCGGGGCGCGGCCCCCGCCGCCCTGCTGTTTCTGGCTGCGCCAGGCGGCCAGGCCCTGTCGCAGTTCGTTTTCAGAAAGCTGCAAATGCCCGGCCAGCCGCGATACATAGGGGCTGACCAACTCCGGCACTTCCACCTGCCGCAAAAAATTCCGCGCCCATTCCACGGTTTCGCGCGGGGCCAGGGCCTTGAGCACATCCACACAAAAGCGCAGGCCGTCCGGCGCCCTGGCCTGCAAATCCTCAAAGACTTCGGGGCCGGCGCCGCGCAGCAGGCTGTCAATATCCTCGCCTTCCGGCATCAGCACCACGTTGCAGGCCAGGCCGCGTGTAAGCAGCATTTCGCAGGAGCGCAGGGCGGCCTTGCGCCCGGCGCGATCCCCATCAAACAGAAGCACCATTTGAGAGGCGAAACCCGAAAGACGCTTGATCTGTTCCGGAGTCAACGCGGTGCCCAGCACGCCCACGGCATTGTCGTAGCCAAACTGATGCAGGGTGAGCACATCCATGTAGCCTTCCGTGAGCAGGGCGCGGCCCTTGGTGGTGATGCCGCGCCGGGCCTGAGCCAGGCCGTAGAGATGTTCGCCCTTTTTGTACAGCGGCGTGTCCGAACTGTTGATGTACTTGGCTTCATCCTCTTCGGCGATGATCCGCCCGCCGAAGGCGATGATCTGGTTGGACAGGCTCTTGATGGGAAAAATCAGCCGCCCCCGGAAGCGGTCATAGGCCCGGCCGTTGCCGGACTGACCCAGCAGGCCCGCCTCCACCGCCAGGCGGGCGTCAAAACCCGCGCGGCGCAGCGCGTCAGCCAGAGATTGCCACTGACGCCGCGCCCAGCCCAGGCCGAAGCGCTGCACGATATCCGCGCTCAGGCCGCGGCGTTCGATATACTCCCGACATTCGGCGGCCTCCGGCCCTTGCAGGGCCGAGCTGAAATGCCCGGCGGCCAGTTCGTACATGCGCAGCATCTGCTGCCGGCTGGAACGGCGCTCCCTCTCCTCCCCCTGACTGCCGGCTCTGCCGCGCCCGCGTTCAATGCTCACGCCCGCCTCGGCGGCCAGTTGCTCCAGGCTTTCTTTGAAGTCCAGGCCGTTGATCCGGCCGTAGAAATCAAAAATGTCCCCGGAAGCGTGGCAGCCAAAGCAGTAGAACATGCCCTGCTCCTCATTGACGGAAAAGGAGGGCTTGGTTTCCTGATGGAAGGGACAGGGCGCCACCCAGCGCGGGCCATTGCGCTTGAGCTCCACATAACGGCGCACAATATCCACGATGTTCAGGCGCTCTTTAATGGCGCGGATGGCGTCTTTGGATTGCATGCGGCAGCGTCCCCTGTTTGCCCTGCGCCTTGCCGGCTCCCAATTCAGCTTTCGCGGGTGCGTTAAGTTCGCCTCTGGAGCACTTTGCTTTTGAAATTCACAATCGCAAAAGCGACGCCGCATTTCCCCGCAGAGCGGGGCAGGCGCATGAAAAGGCGGTTTTCAGGCTCACCCGGCGCGGGCGTCCGCTTTTGCGGCCGCCGCAAACTCATGCCTTTTTCAAAAGCAATTTGCTCTAGCGAAACGTCACAATAGTCATGCCGTCGCCGCCGCGATCTTCCGGGGCCAGCGAAAAACGTTCCGCCGCCGGAAAAGCGCGCAAAAACTCGTGTATCTCGCGGCGCAACGCGCCCGTGCCGCGCCCGTGCACGATTTCCACCTCTGAAAAACCGGCCAGCAGGGCCTTGTCCAGAAATCGCTCCACCTCAGCCAGAGCCTGATCAGCGCGCATGCCGCGCAAATCCAGCCGCAGGGAGGCCGGATCGTCGTCGCCGCGCTTCACTGCGGCGCGTGGCGCGACGGGCTGGGCCGGTTTGCCGCCGCTTTCGCGCAAATCCTTCATATCGGCCCAGAGGTTCACGCCGTTCATATCCAGACGCACGCGGCCCCGGCGTTCGTCCACATCCGTAATGACGCCACGCTTGTTGAAGATGCCGTGCAGCACGCTCTGGCCCGGCACGAACTGTTGCGGTCGCGGCGGTACGGACGGCGTCTCCGCTTCCGCCGCCGGAAGCAGAGAAGCGCGCAGGCGGGACATTTCTTTCAGCGCCTGCTTGGAAGTGGCCCGGCCTTCCTTCCAGGCCCGCATCAGCTCAGCGGCCTTGCCCCGCACTTCATCGTGCAGGCGAAGGCGCTCCTTTTCCAGTCGCTCACGGTTCAGTTGCGCGGCATGCCGGGCCTTTTCCCGCTCGGCGCGCAACGCGGTCAGCTCTTCCTCGCGCCTGGCGGCCAGGTCGTTGAGGCGGGCCAGCAGGGCCGTGGCGTCCCGCCCGTCCTGCAACAGATAATGCTCGGCCCGGCGCACAATGGCTTCGGGCAGGCCGCGCTCCCGCGCCACATCCAGCGCCTGGCTGGCCCCCACCTGATCGTACGCCAGTTTGAACAGCGGCTTTTTGGTGGCCGGGTCAAACAGCATGGATGCCGCTCTGGCGCCCTCGCGCGTCAGGGCGTAGGACTTGAGCGCGGGAAAATGCGTCGCCGCCAGTACAAAAGTATGTTTGTCCAGCAATTCGTCAAGAACCGCCTGAGCCAAAGCCGCGCCCTGGGCCGGGTCCGTCCCCGCGCCAAACTCGTCCAGCAGCGCCAGGCCGTGCTGATCCAGATGTTTCCAGGCCTTGGCCAGATGGTCTATCTGGGCCGTGAAGGTGGAAACATTGTCATCCAGACTTTGTTCGTCGCCGATAAAGGCGTCCATGCGGCTGAACCAGGGCAGATGCGAACCCTTGCCCGCCGGGACGGGCAGACCGCTGAGCGTCATGGCCACCATGAGGCCCAGGGTTTTCAGGCAGACGGTTTTGCCGCCCGCGTTGCCGCCGGTGATGACCAGCGCCCGTTCGCCGGGACGCAGCAGAATGTCCAGAGGGCGAACCGACGGGGTGGAGGGCTTTGCGCTCTCGGAACTTCTGCCTCCTCTGGCCGTATCGCGCGCCGTCTCCGCGCCCCTGCCTCGGGCCAGGAGCAGCAACGGATGGCGGGCCTCCAGCAGTCTGATGCCTTCCTCCACCGGCGAGAGGCCGATGCAGCGGCCGTCAAAAAGGCCGGCCAGGCGGCGCTTGGCCTGAAGCACATCCAGCTGGGCCAGCAGATCCAGAGCGGCCCAGGCCCCGGGCAGCTCGGCGCTGAGCAGGTCGCGCAGATAGGCCAGCACCTTTCGCTCTTCCTCGCGCTCTTCGTGCTTGAGCTCCTGAAGGCGGTTGTTGATCTCCACCAGGAACATGGGCTCGAAATAACAGGTTTCGCCTGTCTGGGACCAGTCGTGGATGATGCCCTGCATGCGCCCCTTGAAGTTGGCCTTGAGCGGCAGCACATAGCGGTCTGAGGACAGGGTCATGAACTCGTCCTGCAGATAGGGCAGCATATTGTACTGCAGTGCGAAATCCTTGACCTTGCGCATGCAGTTCCGGTGCAGGCGGCGCAGTTCGCCGCGCAGTCGGTACAGCTCCGGCGAGCTTTCGTCCCTGATCAGGCCATCGTCGGAAATGCAGCGGTTCAGGGCCGCTGTGAGCTGCACGGGCATGGGCACCGCCTGGGCCAGCTCCAGCAGGTGCGGCCAGTGGCGCGGGGCGTCGGGCGTGTCGATGGCCGCGCGGGCGCTCTGGGCCAGGCGCAGCACTTCGCGCAACGCCCAGAAGGCGTCGGCGTCGGGCCGGGACTGAGGGCGCTCAACGGCGCGCAGCAGGCCGCCCACGTCGGGAAAAGCCGTTAGCTGGAAAGCCTTGCCGCCGTCGCCCACGGGCCGGGCGGCCCAGGCGGCGGCCTCTTCATAGAGGCGAGCGGCCAGGGTCACGGCCTCACTGTCCGGCAGGGGGGCGACGGCCAGAGCGGCTTCGCGACCCACGCCCGAGCAGCAGAGTCCGGCCAGATGTTCCGTGATCTTGCCGAATTCGAGGGCGTGGAGGGTGCGATTATGGATCATCGGGGCAGCCTCAAAAAAGTTCTTTTGCCGTCTGACCGCATCTTTCATGCTCTCGTGAAACGCGCGGCGCGCAAGGCCGTCCGCGGCCAGAGCGTTTTAACCTCAAAACATTGCACCGGCGCGTGAACCCGTTGCGTCCGTGCCCGCCGCCTTTTCAGAGCGGCTTGCCTTTGAAAAAGGCATGCTCTTCCGGCGGCCGCGAGCGCGGAAGTCCGCGCCCGATGAGCCGAAACAGCCTTTTTCAGGCCAAATGACGCCGCCGCTTTTGAACGTGTAAATTTCAAAGGCAAAACGCTCCAAAGCCGCCCGCTTCGGCGTTTACCGGCGCAAATGACGCATTTCGATTCCGGGGCGACGGCCGCCGCTCGCGCAGCCGCGAACATTCCCTTGCGATCACCCTATTGCGCAAGCCGCTTTTTGACCGCCTCAGAAAGAACCTTGCCGTCCACACGCCCCTTGTAAGAGCCCATGATGGTCGAAATAACCCGACCCATGTCTTTGGGGCTGGCGGCCTGGAGTTCGGTCACGGTGTTTTCGATAAGCGCCGTCAGCTCTTCCGGGCTGAGCGCCCTGGGCAGATACTCCTGCAGAATTTTCAGCTCGGCGGCTTCCTTGTCGGCCAGGTCGGCGCGATTGGCCGCCCTGTACTGATCAATGGAATCCTGGCGCTGCTTGCCTTCCTTGATGATGACGTCTAGCATTTCCTCGTCGGATAGGCTGCCGCCGGGTCGCCGAAGGTCCACCAGCCTGTTCTTGACAGCGGTTTTCAGCAGGCGCAGCACGGTCAGGCGCACGGCGTCCTTGGCTTTGTAAGCCTGGATGTATTCTTTTTCGATCTGTTCAGATAAGCTCATGACAGTAATGGGGTGGAAGGGTGGAAAAGAAGCGGAAACTGCGGGAAACCCCCATGGGATTTCCCGCAGCGTCTGTCCGGAATGGAGCATGGCCAGAGAAGACAGAACCACGCCGCGCAATACGCGAAAAAAAGCGTTGCGTATGTGGCCTAGGCCATATTCATTTTTCTGATTTTCTTCATCAGCCGCTTACGGGCGGCGGCCTTCTTCTTTTTGCGCATGACGCTGGGCTTTTCATAATGCTGGCGTTTCTTCATTTCAGAAAGAATGCCGGCCTTCTCCACCTGCTTTTTGAAGCGGCGCAAAGCGATGTCGAAGTTGTAGTCATCGTCGTTGAGAAAAACTCCGGGCAAGAACATCACCCCCTTCGGCGGGCAGGCCAGGTTTTGGAAAACGCTGGCCCCGCAAAATGTGGAGATTGCATATAGCGCGCCTTTGGGAAAAAAGCAAGCGCCATCACATGAAAAACCAAGTTTTTCCTTCGATGTTTGTCGCCCCGTTCCGGGCGACAGTTTTCAGCGTGCTTTTCAGAACATTTTCATCCCGCCGCCATGGCTTGTCGGCGGTAAAAGCAGGGCAGACGCGAAATGCCCTTGCGGCGGGAACCGCCCGCGCTCAGACGTTGAAGAGAAAATGCATCACGTCGCCGTCCCGCACCACATAGTCCTTGCCCTCCACCCGCAGCACGCCATCGGCGCGACAGGCGGCCTCGCTTTCATGGCTCATGTAGTCAGCAAAGGAAATGACCTCGGCCCGGATGAAGCCGCGCTCAAAGTCCGTGTGAATTACGCCGGCGGCCTGCGGGGCCTTCCAGCCCTGGCGGATGGTCCAGGCGCGCACTTCGTCAGGCCCGGCCGTGAAATAGCTGCACAGGCCCAGTGTGGCGTATCCGGTACGGATGATGCTCACCAGGCCGCTCTCTTCAATGCCGTAAGAGTTCAGCATTTCGAGCTGTTCTTCCTCAGGCAGGCCTTGCAGTTCCTCCTCAAGCTTGGCGCAGATGCGGGCAAAGCCCGCCTTGCGATCCGCGGCCAGGGCTCGCACCGCATCGGCAAAGGCGTTGCCGTCGGCCACGGCGGCTTCATCCACATTGGCGCAGTAAATCACGGGCTTGGCCGTAATCAGCCCCAATTCGCGCCAGGAGGTCAAAAAGGTTTCGTTATCCGGCAGGGAGAAGGCGGCGGCGGGTTTGCCGTCATTCAGGTGAGCCAGCAGACCTTGCATCAGCTCGGCCGCCGCTTTGGCATCCTTGCTGCCTTTGGCCATTTTTTGCAGCTTTTCCAAGCGCTTTTCCACGCTTTGCAGATCGGCCAGCAACAGTTCCGTTTCAATGGTCTCCACATCGCGCAGGGGGTTCACGCCGCCGTCCACATGGGTGATGTTTTCATCTTCAAAACAGCGCACCACCTGCACAATGGCCGCGCATTCCCGAATGGTGGCCAGAAACTGGTTGCCCAGGCCCTCGCCCTTGCTGGCGCCCCGCACCAGCCCGGCAATGTCGATAAAATCAACGCTGGCATGAATGGTCTTTTGCGGCTTTGCCTTGGCCGTCAGCGCTTCCACGCGCTTGTCCGGCACGGCGACGGTGGCCTTGTTGGGCTCAATGGTGCAGAAAGGGTAATTGGCGGCCTGAGCGTTCTGGGCTTTGGTCAGGGCGTTGAAAAGGGTGGATTTGCCCACATTGGGCAGCCCCACGATGCCGATGCTGAGCGACATGGAGACTCCTTGCGTTATACTGGGGCGCGGCATATGGCAAACCCCGCTCCCGGACGAACCGGAGGCGGGGTTTATATAGTCGCAAAGCGCGCCGGAAGCAAGCCGACGCTTTTTTTACTGCAAGCGGGTATGGACGGTGGGCACTTTGCCGACGCCTGGAGCCTGATCTTCCAGCAGGGGCAGCAGATCGTCGGTAATGGGCACAGTGGCCGCGCCCTTGGCCAGCACCTCGTTGCTGGTGGTGTGGATCAGGATCATGCTGAAGCGCACCTGGTCGCCGCTGACCACATAGGTGCCCGCCAGGATGGCTTGGCCGGCGCCCCGCGCGCTGCTCAGCTTGCGCACCTCGCGGGTCAGAATCAGTTCGCCGGTGCGTCTGTCGAAACGGATATAGGAACCCTTGCGCAACTCCTGATACCGATAGCCCGCGTTGACCAGCCAGCGCGACACTTCTTCCGTCATCTGGCGGGCCAGCGGCGACGCCGCTTCCAGATTATTGATATCGGCCGGCGTGGTGCCCATTATCATGATTCGGGAACGGGCCAGAGCCTGTCTCTGTTTTTTGCTCATGTCAGGGTCGTCGCCCGCGTAGCGCATCATCAATTGCTGATCCATCTGGCGTCCAATGCTGTCGGCGGCGCTGGGCACGGTTCCCGCCGCCGCCGTCAGGGGAAAGAGCAGTGCCGCAACCACCAGAATAATCACGAAAAAACGGCTCATGACCAACCTCAGCGCATGGTGCGCAATAAAAGTTCAACACCGGCCAGTTCACGTTTTATGATCTCCAGTCCGGCATTGCTCCGGCAGGTGGCCAATGCCTGGGCATAGGACTGGCGGGCCAGCTCATAGCGCCCCTGTTCACGGTATTGCCGGGCTTCATCAAGGTAGGTAGCGCTTATGTCCGGCCCCTGATTGGCGGAAGAACGGCCCTGGGGCGGCGTTTCACAGGACGAAAGCTCCTGGCTCATGACGGGAGAGCAAAGCGCCAGCCAGCAGGCGAAGAAAAAAAGAATCAGATGTCGCATGGCGGTTCCGGCATTATTTGCCTTGTTTGATGGCGATGCTGCCGCTGCTGATGGATTCGGCCGGGCTGTGCAGCGGAGGATACAGGGCGCGCCGTTCAGCGCGCGTCGTCACGGCGGCGGATTTGACCACCGGCGCGGCGACCGGAGCGGGGTCGCTCTTGCCCATGCGCGCCACAATGGGCGTATTGACCAGCACAAGCTGGCCGGCGCGCAGCACCAGGCCGTCGCTGGCCCGAACCAGCCGGGCGTTGACGAAGGTGGCGTCCTTATCCACATAGTAGGTGCCCACCACCAGAGCCGCCCATTTCTGCCCCTTGGTGGGAACAATCTGATTGGCGGCCAGAGCCAGATCGTCCCGGCCGCCCTGTACGGAAATGCGACCGGTCAGACGGTATTCGCGCGTGGGGAAGCCGCGCTGGTTAAATTCGTAAAACAGTGATTCAGCTATGAGCCTGCCCAATGGCGAGGAGAGCGACGTATTGTTTTGATCCACAAAAGAGGCGGGCATGGCCACAAAACCCTGCAAGGCGTCGTTGGGCGTCGTGGCCAGCATCTGGTCGGCCAGCTCACGGCATTTGAGTTTTACTTCCACGGCGTCCACATAGGATGGGTCATTGGCCGTGCGGGTGGGGCCGCAGCCTGGAAGCAGCGGCAGCAAAAGGGCGCATAGCAGGAAAAGGCGCGGCAGATTGTGCATGGCAACCTCAATCATGGTAATGGTGCTTATCGTCGGCCTGGCCGGAAACTTGAGTGCGATTCGTGAAAAAGTCCATACGGCATTCGACCTGAAACGCAAAAATTTATGCAATATGCGTTCCAATTATGGGCTTGGCTTGTGCCTGGAAATAGCATACAAGAAAGCCTCAACTGCAAGTATGGGCGGCGGCCCGCGTCGGGCCCGCCATTTTCGCGGTGAGGGAGAGCATGCGCAACATAAAAACCCGCGCCATCCGGCTGGGCGGGCTGGTTGTCGGCGGCGGCGCGCCGGTCATGGTTCAGAGCATGACCAATACGGACACCCGCGATGTGGAGGCTACCCTGGCCCAGATTGAGCGTCTGGCCGCCCGTGGTTGCGAGGCCGTGCGCTTGGCTGTGCCGGACGAGGCCGCCGCCAGGGCTTTGCGGGCCATTCGCGCGGGCACGGCTCTGCCGCTTATCGCGGATATTCATTTTGACTGCCGTCTGGCTGTCGCCGCGCTGGAGGCGGGTCTGGAAGGGCTGCGCATCAACCCCGGCAATATCGGCCCCAGCGAACATGTGGACAGGGTTGTGGATGCGGCCAAGGCCCACAGGGCCGTGATTCGCATCGGCGTCAATGCCGGTTCGCTGGAAAAAGCGCTGCTCAGGCAATACGGCGGCCCATGCCCCGAGGCGCTGGCGCAAAGCGCGCTGGGCCATGTGCGCCTGTTGGAGCGGCGCGGCTTTTACGACACGAAAATTTCTCTCAAATCTTCGTCCGTGCTGGATACCATCGCCGCTTACCGCCTGCTCGGCGCGGCCTGCGACTACCCCTTGCACATTGGCGTCACCGAGGCGGGCGGCCTGCTGCGAGGCACGGTAAAGTCTTCCGTGGGGCTGGGTATTTTGCTGCATGAGGGCATCGGCGATACCCTGCGGGTGTCGCTTACCGCCGACCCGGCCGAAGAAGTTACCGTGGCATGGGAAATTCTGCGTGCGCTTGGTCTGCGCTCGCGGGGGCCGGAAATCATTTCCTGCCCCACCTGCGGTCGTACGGAAATTGATCTCTTCGCTCTGGCCCGCGCCGTTGAGGAGCGGCTGGCCCAGTCCACGGCGGCCATCAAGGTGGCGGTTATGGGCTGCGTGGTCAACGGCCCCGGTGAGGCCCGCGAGGCTGATCTGGGCTTGGCCGGCGGTCGGGACAAGGGCATAATTTTCCGCAAGGGCGAAGTGATCCGCTCGGTCAGGGGGCAGGAAGCCCTGCTCACGGCTTTTATGGAAGAACTGCAAACGCTGCTCAATGAAAAGGGGCAGCCCGCCTGACGCCCGGCGCGGCGGCAAACCTCATACTAAGGAAGCAAGACACATGCGCTTCAGTTCCTGTTACATTCCCACCCTGAAAGAATCGCCGGCCGACGCCGAGGTGGTCAGCCATAAGCTCTTGCTGCGCGCGGGCATGGTGCGCAGGCTCACCTCCGGCCTGTATGTCTATTTGCCTCTGGGCCTGAAGGTCATTGACAAAATTGCGAACGTGGTGCGCGAGGAGGTTAATGCTTCCGGCTTTCAGGAACTGCTCATGCCTATGGTTCAGCCTGCCGATCTCTGGAAAGAGACTGGCCGCTGGGAGCATTACGGCAAGGAACTGCTGCGCTTCAGGGATCGCAACGAGCGCGAATATTGTCTGGGCCCCACCCATGAGGAGGTCATCACGGATCTGGTGCGCGGCGAGGTGCGTTCCTACCGGCAGCTGCCCGTGCGTCTTTATCAGATTCAGAGCAAGTTCCGCGATGAAATCCGCCCACGCTTCGGCCTGATGCGCGGACGCGAGTTTATGATGAAAGACGCGTACTCCTTTGACGCGGACAGCGCCGGGGCCGAACGAAGCTACCGGCTGATGTACGACGCCTATACCCGCATCTTCAGGCGTCTGGGCCTCAGGTTTCGGGCCGTGGAGGCGGACACCGGCTCCATCGGCGGCAGTTTTTCCCATGAATTCATGGTGCTGGCCGACACCGGGGAAGACACCATCGCTTTCTGTCATGACTGCGATTACGCGGCCAATGTGGAGCGGGCCGAAGTGGTCTGGAAAGGCTCGCCCTGCGCGGATGTCTGCCCCGCATATGAAAAGGTCGCCACCCCCGACGCGCGCGGCGTGGAGGAAGTGGCGGCCATGCTGGGCGTTCCCGCCACGGCCATTGTCAAAACCATGCTTTTCAACGTGGACGGCAAAACCGTCGCCGTGTTGGCGCGCGGGGACCGTGAGGTCAACGACGTCAAGCTCAAGAATCTGCTCAAGGCCCAGGATGTGGAACTGGCCGGGACCGCCGCCGTGGAAGCCCTGACCCGCGCGCCGCTGGGCTTTGCCGGGCCCGTGGGGCTGAATGTGCCTGTTTATGCCGACCTGGAACTGCAGGGCGGCACGGATTACGTCACCGGAGCCAACGCGGCGGACGCGCATTTCAGACATGTGGATCTGCGCCGTGACGCCGCTGTCACGGCCTGGGCGGATTTGCGCGTCATAACGGCGGAGGACGTCTGCCCGCGTTGCGGCGGTCGCATTGAACTGACCAGGGGCATTGAGGTGGGGCATATCTTCATGCTGGGCCTCAAGTACAGCGAAGCCATGCATGCGGCCTTTCTGGACGAAAACGGCAAGGAACGGCTGATGATCATGGGCTGCTACGGCATCGGCGTGTCCCGCGTGGCCGCTTCGGCCATTGAGCAGAATCATGATGAAAACGGCATTGTATTCCCGCCGCCGCTGGCTCCCTTTGAATGCATTCTGCTCAACCTTGACCCGCGCGATGCCGAGGTCACGGCCAAGGCGGAAGAAATTTACTCCATGCTGCAAAACAGGGGCGTGGATGTGCTGCTGGACGACAGGGAAGAGCGGCCGGGCGTCAAATTCAAGGATGCTGATCTGCTGGGCGCGCCCATGCAGCTGGTGGTAGGCGGCAAAGGGCTTGCGCGCGGCATCGTGGAATGCAAGGATCGCCGCAGCGGTGAAAAGGGCGAACTTTCCGCGGAGCGCATTGAGGAGGGCTTCTCCCAATGGGCCGCCGCGGTGCGGCGCGGCTGGGAGGCGCAGCAGGCCTGACCCCGTGGGGGCGGGCTGCTCCGGCGACCTATGCAGGACGGCATACTGACGGTCCGCGCTCTTACGGAGCAATTGCGCAGAAGCCTGGAGGGGCGTTTCCCTTTTGTCTGGGTGCGCGGCGAGGTAAGCAATCTCTCTCGCCCCGCTTCCGGGCATATTTATTTCAGTCTCAAGGATCAGGACGCTCAATTGCAGTGCGTCTGGTTTCGGAGCCAGCAGCGTCAGGCGGAGCAGGGTCAGTCTTTTGACCCTCTCACCGGCGAGGTTTTCGACAGCCCTCGGCCCTCGCCGCTGGAATTGCTGCGCAACGGGCTGAACATGCTCTGTGCCGGGCGAATCAGCCTATATGCGCCTCGCGGCCAGTATCAACTGCTGGTGGAGCTGGCGCAGCCTGCCGGTCAGGGGCTGCTGGCCCAGGCATTTGAAGAGCGCAAGCGCCGGCTGGCGGCCGCCGGCTATTTCGCGCAGGGGCGCAAACGCCTTCCGCCCTGGAACCCGCAACGCGTGGCCCTGATCACCTCGCCCAGCGGCGCGGCTGTCCATGACTTTCTGGAGCTGGCCCGCGACCGGGGCAGCGGGGCGCAGATACGCCTTTTTCCGGCTTCGGTGCAGGGAGAGGAGGCCGCCCCTGAGATTGTCCGGGCCCTGAAAGCGGCCAACGACCAGGATTGGGCGCAGGTTGTCGTGCTGATTCGGGGCGGCGGTTCGCTGGAAGACCTCTGGGCCTTCAATGAAGAGACTGTGGCCGAGGCGGTTTTTCATTCGCGCCTGCCTGTGGTGGCGGGCATCGGCCATGAAGTGGACGTGACCCTGGCGGATATGACCGCCGATCTGCGCGCGGCCACGCCTTCACACGCGGCGCAGTTGCTCTGGCCACAGCGCGCTGAACTCAGGCAACGTCTGGATGAGAGCGTGGCGGCCCTGCGGCGGGCTTTTGCCGCGCGCCTTGAGCGGGAGGAACTGGCCCTGCGGGAGTGTGAAAACGCTTTGCGCTGGTTTTCTCCCCAACGCCATCAGGCGCGGCTGGCTGAGCGTCTGGAGCGCCTGTCCCTGACATTGCGGGGCGCGGCCCGGCAATGGCTGCTGAATAAATGGCGTCTTCTGGCCGGGCTGGAGCGCTCCCGACGGGCCGCGCCGAGCCTGGGGCGCGTGGACGCTCTTCAGGCGCGTCTGAGTCTGTTGCGCGCCGCGCTGGATGCGGCTCTGCCCCACAGCCTGAGCAATGCGGAGCATTCGCTGGCCCTGGCGCGAAACGGTTTGCGGTCAGCGGGCGCAGCCTGGCTCGAAAAGCGCTTCCGCCATCTGGAAAATCTTGAAAACGCGCTGGCGGCCAATGACCCGCTGGCGCCGCTGCACCGGGGCTATGCCCTGGTGCGTACGGCGCGGGGGGGGATTCTGCGCTCGGTCGGGCAGACGACTTCGGGCCGGGAAATTGAGGTGCGGCTGGCCGACGGTCGTCTGAGCGCCGTGGTCAAGCGCATCAGCCCGGATGCCGCGCAATCCGGAGAGGAAAACATATGAAAAGCCTGTTTGCTCGCATCATGTGCCGCCTGGCCTTATGTGTGATCTGTCTTATGCTTGGTGTTCCAGCTCTGGCCGGCGTGCGCCTGGAAGCGCCGGCAAGGGCCGCCAGAGGCGACGCGTTTTTTGCCCTGGCGGTTTCCGATCAGCCGGCGGAGTGTTTTGTCTTTTTGTGGCGGGGCAAGGCTTTTGCGGCCAGGGCCGAGCTTGCCGACGAAGCCGGCGGCCAGAACAGCGCTTTGTGGCGGGCGGCAATTCTGTTGCCCGTGCCTCTGGACGAGAAGGCCGGCAGCCTGGAACTGGGCGTTGCCGCCGCGGCTTTTGACGGCAAGGCAGACAAGGTCGCGCCGCAGGCCCTGACCCGTCTGGAGGTGTATGACAAGGCGCGCCCGGTGCAAAAGCTCACGGTGGATAAAAAATACGTCAACCCTCCGGCTTCGCAGCAGGAGCGGATCAGAAAAGACCGTGAAAAGGTGCGGCAGGCGCTGGCCCGGCCCCTGCCGGAACGCTGCTGGACTCTGCCCCTGGCGCGCCCCGTGCCGGGCGGCGTTTCCAGTCTGTTCGGCATGAAGAGGGTGTTCAACGGCCAGCCGCGCGGCGTGCACCGGGGGCTGGATCTGCGCGGGGCGTCGGGCGCGCCCGTTCAGGCTTGCGCCGACGGTCAGGCGGCTTTGGTGGACAATTTGTATTTTTCCGGCAATGTGGTGTACATCAATCACGGCGAGGGGGTTTTCAGCGCCTACCTGCATCTGTCCGAAGCGCGGGTGGAGCCTGGCGAACGCGTGCGCAGGGGCCAGGTCATCGGCCTTGTGGGGGCCACGGGAAGGGTGACCGGGCCGCATCTGCACCTTTCGCTCATCGTTCAGGGGCATGCTGTGGACCCGCAGCCTCTTCTCGCGGCGGAATGCGCCCCCGCCGCCGTTTCCGCCACGTCCGTCCATACCGGGAGCCAAGCCCAATGAGCGCCGCAAAGGAAAATCTTTTTGAAAAAAAATTGGCCCGACTGCAGGAAATCGTCAGCGCCCTGGAGTCCGGCGACCTGCCGTTGGAAAAGGGCATGGCCCTGTACAAGGAGGGGGCGGAGTGTTCGCGCTTTTGCCGCGAGCGCTTGGAAAAGGCTCGCCATGAGCTTTCCCTCTGGCGGGACGGCGAACTGAAAGCCCTGAATCCGGATGAGATCGGGGGCGCAGCGTGCGGCCGGGAGCCGCAGGAGGCGGAATAGCCATGATGCCCGTGGATGAAATGAAAAGCCTGCTCAAGAGCCGGGGGCGGGATGTGGAGGCCTATCTGGCCACCTGCCTGGAGGGTCGCGACATGCCGCCGCGCTTGAAGGAATCCATGCTCTACAGCCTTCAGGCCGGGGGCAAGCGGCTGCGTCCGGCGCTCTGCCTGAGCTGCGCGGCTCTCTGTGGCCTGGAGCCGCGCAAAGCTCTGCCCTTTGCCGCGGCCATTGAGATGATTCATACCTATTCCCTGATTCATGATGATCTGCCCGCTATGGACGACGATGATCTGCGGCGCGGCAAACCCTCCAATCACAAGGCTTTTGATGAGGCCACGGCCATTCTGGCCGGGGACGGGCTGCTGACTGACGCTTTTTTGATCATGTGCCGCGCGCCGCTGGCGTCGGACGTGTTGCTTCGCGCCGTGGCCGAGCTGGCCCTGGCCGCGGGCGCGTCCGGCATGGTGGGCGGGCAGGAATGGGACATGATTTATACCGGTCGCTCTCGGGTCAGCCTTGAGGAACTGCGGGGCATGCACGCCATGAAGACCGGGGCGCTGTTGCGGGCCTCCTGCGTGTGCGGCGGCCTGCTGGCCGGGGCGGACGCGGCCGCGCTGCGCGCCCTCGGCGATTTCGGTTCGGCGCTGGGCGTGGCATTTCAGATTGCCGACGACATTCTGGATGTGGTGGCGGACACTGCCACCTTGGGCAAACCCGCCGGCAGTGACGCGGAGCAGGGCAAGAATACATATCCCTCCCTGGTGGGTCTTGAAAAAAGCCGTGAGCTGGCCCGCGCCCAGGCGGAGGCCGCCCAGGCCGCTCTGGCGGGTTTTGCCGGAAAGGAGGCTGACTTCCTGAGGGCCTTGGCCGAGTACACCGTGAACCGGGCGGCCTGAGATGGCGCGTGAGGCAAAAATGTCCATTCTGGATGGCATTACAGATCCGGCGCAGGTGAAAGAGCTATCCGAACCGGATCTGGAGCGGCTGGCTGACGAGGTGCGCCAGCGCATCATTGACGTGGTGGCGCATAACGGCGGCCATCTGGCCCCCTCACTGGGCGTTGTGGAGCTGACTCTGGCCCTGTTCTCCACCTTTGATCTGAAGAAGGACAGGCTGATCTGGGATGTGGGGCATCAGGCGTATGCCCATAAGCTGCTCACGGGCCGGGCCGACCGTTTTCATACCCTGCGCCTGCTGGGCGGACTGTCCGGTTTTCCGCGTATGGCGGAAAGCCCCTATGACCATTTTGGCGTGGGGCATTCCTCCACCTCCATTTCAGCGGCGCTGGGCATGGCGCTGGCGCGGGATCTTTCCGGTCTGCGTCATCATGTGCTGGCCGTGATAGGGGACGGTTCGCTGACCGCCGGCGAGGCCCTTGAAGGGCTTAATCTGGCCGGGCACATGGGGCGGCGGCTTATTGTCGTGCTCAATGACAATGAGATGTCCATTTCCTCCAATGTGGGCGCGCTTTCCCTGTTTCTGAGCCGCACGCTGTCGCGGCGCTGGGTGCGGCAGACGCGGCGGGAGGTGCTCAGATTTCTGCGCTCCATTCCGCGCATCGGGCAAAAGCTGGCTCTTTACGCCATGCGCGGGGAATGGAGCTTCAAGTCATTCTTCACGCCGGGCATGCTTTTCGAGGCATTCCGCTTCACTTATATCGGCCCGGTGGACGGGCATGATCTTCCGGCGCTGCGGCGTCATCTGCAGATGGCCGCCGCCGTGGAGGACGGCCCCGTGCTGCTGCATGTGCGCACCCGCAAGGGCAAGGGATACGCCCCGGCGGAAAAGAATCCCACCCAGTATCACGGCGTGGGCCTGTTCACGCCGGAAACCGGCCTGCCGGTTGCCTCGTCCTCCCTGCCCACCTTCACTCGCGTTTTCAGCGACACCCTGCTGGAACTGGCGGAAAAGGACGAGCGCATTATCGCCATCACGGCGGCCATGCCCGAGGGCACGGGCACCAACCGTTTTCGCGAGCGCTTTCCTGAACGCTTTGTGGATACGGGCATCTGCGAACAGCACGCCGTGACTTTTGCCGCCGGCCTGGCCAGTCAGGGCTACCGGCCCGCTCTGGCCATCTATTCCACCTTTTTGCAGCGCGGTTACGACCAGGTGGTTCACGATGTCTGTCTTCAGAATTTGCCGGTGACATTCTGTGTGGACCGTGCCGGCCTGGTGGGCGAGGACGGCGCCACTCATCACGGCGTCTTTGACATTGCCTTTCTGCGGCATATTCCGCAAATACGCATGCTGGCACCGCGCGATGAGGATATGTTGCGCCATTGCCTGAAAACCGCCCTGAACGGCGACGGGCCTTATGCGTTGCGCTACCCGCGCGGCGCGGGCTTTGGCGTGCCCCTGACCGGTGAGCCGCGCCTGCTTGCGCCGGGCGAGGGTAATGTGCTGCGCCAGGGCGAAAATATAGCCGTCATTGCCGTGGGCAACCGGGCGCATCCCGCCCTGGAGGCGGCGGCGCTGGCGGAGAAGGAGCTTGGTTTCAGCCCTCTGGTGTTTGACCCTGTCTGGCTCAAACCCCTGCCGGAAGCGCAACTGACGGATCTGGCCCGGCGTTTTGACCGCCTGCTGATTGTGGAGGAAGGCGCGCTGGCCGGGGGCTTTTCTTCGGCGGTGCTGGAATTTTTTAACGATCACGGCTTGCTGCGTGGTCAGCGCATCCGACGGCTGGGCCTGCCTGACTGCTTTGTGGAGCATGGCAAACAGTTGCA
The DNA here is from genome assembly GCF_050313595.1 of Desulfovibrio sp. SGI.169. NCBI lineage: Bacteria > Pseudomonadati > Thermodesulfobacteriota > Desulfovibrionia > Desulfovibrionales > Desulfovibrionaceae > Desulfovibrio > Desulfovibrio sp. SGI.169. The sequence goes on from NZ_JBNPLS010000007.1 coordinate 119,691, forward strand.
ACTGCGCGAGATACTGGGCCTGCGCAGCCAGGGCATTTCCCGCGCCATTCTGGAACTGGCCCGCGAAGTCTGAGCGGGCCTGCCGCCATAACGCCGGTATCTGGGCGAGAGATGCGCACAGATGGCGATGTTCATTTCATCAGCCTAGCTGTAATGTTTCAATAGGTTGTTCACCCTCCTCCAATCCGGTAAAGCTGGAAGTGCCAAACAACAGCAACCCGGGAGAGAAGAAGGGTGAACAGCCACAAGAATGCCAAACTTACCGTCAGAGGTCGAGAAGAAATGGTGCGGCGGCTGGAGATAAAATCCGCTGCCGCTGTAGCCGCGGATTATGGCCTGAGTATCCGCACCGTCAGAAAATGGAAGCATCGTTATGCTGTGGGAGGTATCGAGGAGCTTGCGGACGTCAGCTCACGTCCGAAACGATGTCGAAGTCGGCTGACAGGAGAGAATATGGCACGGATACATGGCTTGCGGAAGGAGCGCAAAACCGGAGACGAGATCGTGCTTCTTCTTGGACAGAGCCGCAGCGCCGTGTTCCGGGCGTTGCGCAATTTGGGCCGCTCCAGGGCGCTGATACTGGTTCTGTTGCTGGCCTCAAAGGCTAAGTAAGCAGTGCCCCCGTATCTGGCGCGAACAGATACGGGGTCTAAAGCTTTGGCCTCTGGGGATGTCCCGACCGCCTTCCAGATGGTTTTTCCGCGCGTTGGGCATGCGCAACATTGCCGCGCCCAGATCCACATCCCGCCATTCCAGGCGGAAGAGCTCAGATGGGCCGATACGCGGCCCGGCGCATAATCCCAAAATGACCACACGCTGCACATGCGGCGCGGCAACATCCAGGATCGCCCTGGCCTCCCTGGCGGTGGGCGGAGCAATGCGGCGCGCGCGGGCGCGGGGGAGCCGCAAATCATGCAGGGGATTTGTCGCCAGCAGCCCATTGCGCACCGCCCAATTCAAAGCCGCGCGGAGAATGCCCACACGGCGGTTGACGGTGATCTGAGCGATTCCGCGCAGATGTTGCGCTTCGGAGAAATTGAGGATGTCCCGCCGATTGAGCTGGCCGGCCAGGCGATGGCCAAAAGCCGAAAGCACATGGCTGGCATGGTATCGCGCCTGTCTGATAGTGACCGGATTCGAGTGAGCGAGACGAAAATAACTTTCCAGCAGGTCTTTCACGCTGATCCGGTTCTGGCTGGCTTTCTGTTTGCGGGCTTTACGCAGCAAGGCCCGCTCTTTGGCCGCGATTTCCGCTTGAGCCGCTTCAAAAGCCACGGCCAGAGCCTCGTCGTCAAACCCCTGTGTGTGCTTTTTCCCGGTCCACGGATTCTTCCAGGTCACTACCCACGGTTTTTTCTTGCGGAACTGATGAAATTGAATAGTCATGATCCCTCCTTGAATTTACCAATATTTATCATTGAAATATGTTTATGTATTC